>JAFMSA010000397.1 GCA_017353855.1 Alphaproteobacteria bacterium | reverse complement strand
GAAACGGCTCGCGGACCCATATGATGATCAGCGGCGCGATCGCTACGATGGGCGTCACCTGCAGGATTACCGCGTAAGGGAAAAAACTGAGCGCCAACACGCGGGAGAGCGAGAACAGCAGCGCAATCCCGCCACCGAGAAGCGCTGCGGCCGCGAGCGCTGCAAAAGTGACGCGCAGCGTCACGAGTAACGCGCCCAGCAGGCTCGGCCCGTCCGTCCATAAAGTCTGTGCTATCAGAAGGGGGCCCGGCAGGATGTAGGGCGGAACGCGCTCGATCCGGACAATCGTTTCCCACAGGACGGCGACGATGCCGCCCACTGCCAGTGGCGCGAAGATGCGCCAGAAGCGCGCACTGCTCACTGCGGACCCTCATCCCCCATCGCCGCCGCGAGACGGCGCGATATCGTCGCGCAGACTGCAGCGTAGTGCGGCGATGAGCGCAGCGCTCGCTCGCGCGGCCGAGGCAGCTCGACCGGCAGGTCTGCGGCAATGCGACCGGGCCGGGACGTCATCACGGCGATGCGGCTCGACAGATAGACCGATTCGAACACGCTGTGCGTGACGAACACGACGGTCGGCCGGCGGCCTTCCCAAAGGCGCAGCAGATCGTCGTTGAGCGCCATTCGCGTGATCTCGTCGAGCGCGGCGAAGGGTTCGTCGAGCAGCAGAAGGTCCGGGTCGGTTACGAGCGCACGCGCGATCGACACGCGCATCCGCATGCCGCCCGAGAGCTGGCGCGGATAAGCCCGTTCGAACCCGGCAAGCCCGACCGCACTGATTTCCGCCACGACACGCTCGCGTTCAGCCGAGCCCGTCCGGCGAGCAATACGAAAGGGCAACAGGACATTATCGAGCACCGTGCTCCATGGCATCAGCGTCGGGTCCTGAAAGACGAACCCGATCCGCCCTGCCGGGATGCGCCCGCCGCGGTCCAATGCGAGTGACAGATTTCGCGCTCCGGCGCTCGGCTCGCTGAGGCCCGCAATGATGCGCAACAACGTGCTCTTGCCGCAGCCGGACGGGCCGAGAAGGCTCACAAACTCCCCCCGACTAATCTCCAGATCGATCGCTTCGAGTGCTGTCGTGCCGGAGCGGAACCGTTTACTCACACCCCGCAATGTAACGATCGGATCCAATACCTCAGCCGATTGCAGCGGGAGGGGCGGCACTGCCGGCGTCAGCGCTGCATCCCCACTTTTCTGTTGGTGAATTGCAATGTGAATGCCTTGTGGAAATCGAGATCCTGGGGGTAGACGCCGGCCTTCGCCATCGTCTCGAAGAAATCGCGCCAGCGCGCCTCCGTCATCGCACCGATGCCGTAGTTTTTGGCGTCTCCACTGTCGACGATGCCGTACTGTTTTAGCTTCGCAATGCCATAGGCGAGCAGCGCGTCCGTCATTTCCGGGTTATCGCGTTTGATCAGCGCATTACCCGGTGCGGAATCGCCGTAGAGATAGCTGTACCAGCCCTCGATGCTGGCGTCGACAAAGCGCTGCACGAGATCCGGTTTGTCCCGCACCAGCTTGGCGGATGTTTGGATCAACGAGCCGTAGCTCGCATAGCCCGCATCGGCGAGCAGCATGACGACCGGCTTTACCCCCTGCGCTTCGATCGTAAACGGCTCGCTCGACAGATAGCCCTGCTGAATCGCCTTGGGATCGGCCAGAAACGGCGCAACGCTGAACGTGTAGGGCCGGATCTGATCGTCGGTATAGCCGAACTTGCTCTTGAGGAACATCCAGCTGGTGATCCGCGTATCGCCGCCGATCATGATCGGCTTGCCCTTGAGTGCGGCAAGGCTGTCATTGCCCTGGCCGGGATGCGCGATCAATACCGACGGGTCCTTCTGAAAAATCGCCGCGACCGCAACCATCGGGATGTTCTGCTGCACGAAATTGAGCGGAATGAAGGAGTTCGGTGCAATGTTGAAATCGAGCCGGCCGGCCGCGAGCAATTGCGCATGATTAACCTGCGGTCCGCCTTGCCGCAACGTCACGTCGAGCCCGTGCTTCCGGTAGATGCCTGTCGCGATCGCCTGGTAATAGCCGCCGTGCTCGGCCTCGGCTTTCCAGTCCGTGCCGAAGCTGACCGCATCCGCTGCCGCCGCACCGCAGACGAAGATCAAATTGGCGATAATCCATAGTGCTGCACCGATCCAAACCCGCATTTCGGTCCTCGCCCCTCAACCCATCCCCTGCCGAGTCTAAACGGCCGCCCGGGCTGGCGTCGAGTTGTTCACGCTCGCAATGACTATGTTGTATTATTACCGGAAAAGGCCCTCATAATTCGGGTGGGCGGACGCTGGGAGGGAGCAATGAAGAACCTGCTGACCGTGGTCGGTGACGGCAATGCGGGACCGGTCCTCGACACCGCGCTGCTGGCGGCGCAGCGCTTCAACAGCCATATTGTCGGACTGCACAGCCTGACCACCGAGTACGCCGTGGTGTTCGGCGGCGAAATGGGCTTTTCGATCTCATCCGAGGTCGACCGCACGCTCGAGCGCGAAGGGCACGAACGGCGGGACCAGGCACGCCGGCTGTTCCGCAATTTTATGGACAGAAAGGAGATCCCGGTCGGACCGATCCCCGCAGGATATAACGGCCCGACCGCGTCCTGGCGCGAGGAGGACGGGCGGCAGAATGCGGTCGTCGGCATGATCGGACGGGTCTATGACCTGATCCTCGTCGAGCAGCCGGAAAAGCTCGCCTCGATTGCCGAGGCCACGCTCGAGGACGCTTTGTTCGAAAGCGGCCGGCCGGTGCTGATGGTGCCGAAAAGAAGCCCCGCGACGTTGGGCGAGATTGTCGCGATCGCGTGGAACGGCAGTACTGAAACCGCAGTCACGGTGGCGATGGGCATGCCGTTTCTCAAGCTCGCGCGAAAGGCCGTCGTCATCACGGTCGGCCCGCAGCATATGCCGGAGCCGGGTCCGGAAGGCGAAGAGCTCGCCCGCACGCTCGAGCAACACGGCATCGATGTCAGCCTGCGCACGGCCTCTGGCCGGCAGAAAGCCCAGGGCGAGTCGTTTTTGAAAGAGGCGATGGCGGCAGGCGCCGATCTGCTGCTGAAGGGCGCCTACACACAAAGCCGCATTCGTCAGATGATTTTCGGCGGCGGTACCCGGCACATCATCATGGAGGCCCAGATCCCCGTCCTGATGGCCCGCTGAGGCAGGATGCGAGGGCATCCCTCAGATGCCGCAAGCCGAACCAAGACGCCCGGGACGGCACCCTCTCCCGCAGTGCGGGAGAGGGTGTGGCCGCAGACGCCCACGAAAGAGGGTGATGTCGAAAACGTCGTGCGGATCACGCAAAACGTGAAATGTCGACCGCTTTCTCGGTGATGAATTCGAGCAGTGCCGGGACGCCCTCACGGGTCTTCTCGATGCCGCGCCTGATCGCCGGCACGATCTGCTCCGGCTCCGTGATGCGCTCGCCGTAGCCGCCCAGCGCCCGCGCGAAATCCGCATAATTGCCGCTGATATCGGTCGACCGGTACTTCTCGGTCGCCACCGGCATCACCTTCAATTCGATCGCCATCGAGAAATTGTTCAGCAGGATCGACAGGATCGGAATGCGCTCGCGCACCGCGGTCTCGAAATCCATGCCGGTGAAACCGATCGCCGCGTCACCCCAGACATTGATGCACAGCTTGTTCGGCGCCGCCAGTTTCGCGCCCATCGCGAGCCCGAGCCCGTAGCCGAGCTGGGTCGTCTTGCCCCAGCCGAGGTAGCTCAGCGGCACCTCGCTCACCCAGAACGGCGACAGCTGGTCGCGCGGGCTGCCGGCGTCGTGGGTGATGACCGTGTTCGTGACGTCGACGGTGTGCAGCAAATCCCAGATCACGCGGTAGGGCGACAGCGGCTTGGTCGCCTGCGTCAGCCGCGGCATCCATTGCTCCATCCATTCTTCCTTCAGCGAACGGATCGCGCGCGTCACACCGGGCAGCCGATCGCGGGTCTTGCCGTGCAGCCGGTCCTTCGCCTCTTCGAGCAACGCGTCGAGGGTCAACCCGGCATCGCCGACCGCCGCCAGCTCGACCGGCACGTCCTTGTTGATGTCGGTCGCATCGAGTGTCGCATGGGCGATGCGCATCCCTTTGGGCATCGCCGTTGCAAAGCTCGAGCGCGTAAAGCTGCAACCGATCCCGAAGACGAGGTCCGCATTGTGCAGGAACGTGTGCAGCTGCTTCGAGAACGCCACACCGCCGGAACCCAGCGCCAACGGGTGGTTCTCGGGGAAGGCACTCTTGCCGGGCAAGGTTGTCATGACCGGCGCTTCGAGCAGTTCGGCCAATGCCTGCAACTGCTTCCAGGCCCTCGCGTAATGCACGCCCTGTCCGGCGACGATCACCGGCCGTTCGGCGGCAACCAGCGCCGCAGCGATTTCGGAGACCGAGCGCGGGTCCGGGCCGCTCCTGACCCGCGGCGCTTTCGTGTATTCGATCGGCCCGTTCAACTCCTCGCGCAGCAGGTCGGACGGGAACTCGATCAGCACCGGCGCCGGGCGGCCGTTCCTGACCTGCGTGAAGGCGCGGCGCAGGGCCTCCTCGGTGGCAGCCGCAACCGTTACCTGCTCGCTCCATTTGGTGACATTGCGAAAGTTCAAGGCGGCGTTGAAGTTCGGCCGGACCTGGTTGATGTTGCGGGCATAGCCGGCCGGCAGCACGACGACCGGGCAGGAATCGCCATAAGACTGCGCGACACCGCCAAAAGCGTTCTCGGTGCCGGGTCCGTGCTGCATCGCAAAGACGCCGACGCGGTCGCCGGAAGAGACTTTGGCGATCGCATCGCACATATGCAGGCCGATGCGCTCCTGGCGGACCATGATCGTACGGATGTCCGCCTCGGC
>JAFMSA010000396.1 GCA_017353855.1 Alphaproteobacteria bacterium | reverse complement strand
TGTAAGTGAGTGTGCCCCCGTGCTTCGGCGCCTCGTCACCGCGCGCCACAGGGATGCAGAGGAGTGCGCTCGCCAGCACTGCCGCCCCGGCACCGCCCGCGATCCCTGGGCAAGATAGGTCCCGGCCTGCGCCGGCACGACGGGATCTTACAACAGGCATTGTCCCTTCCCCTCATTTGTCGAGCCAAATCGTGGCGAGTTCCTGGTTGATGCAATGGCTGGAACTGGTCTTCCAGACCTTTAACGCAAGACCGATATGCGGTCCCACCACAGCCCGGATCTGGTGCACCTGATCGTCTATCCGCTTCGGACTGGTCTCCTGGTAATATCCATAGCCAAAGTTCAACACCTCGAATCGGGATCTATTCGATTATAGAGGACGATTCGGGAAACTCACGCGCACGCACCACAGGGGGACGGTCTGGCGGGATCGCGCGGTTGGGCGGGGCGGTCGCCGATGCGGTCCGGCGGGCGAGCGGCGGCAGTGCCACGCCGACCCGCCCTAAAGACGGCATCGGCATTGGCGGGCGCTTGGCTGCGCAGCAGGAAGCGCTCGTCGGACTGCGACACCGTGACTTCCTCGATACGATCGAGCCCACGCACAAAGTCGACCCATTTCGAGGCTGGCGCCCAGCGCAGCGGTCCGATCGTCGAGGTCCTTGCGCAGCAGCGGCGCGAGGAAAGGGCAGAACAGATGGCCGACGATGGCGGCGTTGCAGTGGTGGAAGGTGGGGCGCGTCTCGAGGATCGATTTTGCCGTCCGGAAGATTTGCCCCCACCACAGCTGGCGGCAGGCGCGATCGACAGGGTCGGCAACCGGCTGTTGGTGCACAGGCGCATCGTCGAGCGCGGGCCGGCATGGATCCGGGTTGCGGGCGGAGCAGTACGCGATTAGTCTGAAGACAACAGGAAAGGCCGTGGGGAGGCGCTATGAGCGTGGTGCCCGGAGGAAGCGCCGACGCGCCGACAATTTCGCCGGCGCCGCTGATCGCAGCGCCTTGGTTCGCCGAATCCACATTGCTGTGCCCGGCTTTCCGCGAAACTCGGCTGACAATCCATCTCAGCGACCCGATCATTGACGGAGTGCTGCTCTCTGAGAGGAGATGCACGACGATCCGCTACCGAGCCTCGAGCGCATACCTCAACGGCAACCTGATCGAGGAGCGGAAGGAAACCGGCAAGTATTGTCTGGTGCCCGGCGCCGCTAAGAGCTGCTCCAGGCCGGCGCAAATTCGGGAGCTGTAGCAATGAGGCATTTCTGGCGACTGCTGCTGGCAGCAGCGCTGTTCGCTTGGGCGGCGTCAGTAGCACGCGCAGCCGAGCCAATAAAGATTGGCTTCAGCATGGAATTGACGGGCCCATTTGCCGTCGTTGGCAAGACCGGGCTGCTCGCATTCAAAATCTGGGAAGAGGAGGTGAATGCCGAGGGCGGTCTGCTCGGCCGGCCGGTCAAGCTGATCTATTACGACGACCAGAGCAACCCATCGTTGGTGCCCGCGATCTACACGAAGCTGCTGGACATCGACAAGGTAGACTTGCTGATTTCGAGTTACGGCACCAATCTCGTCGCGCCCGCGTTGCCGGTCGCAATCGCCCACAATCGGTTGTTCTTCGGTCTGTTCGCTCTGGCCGCCAACGACAAGTTTCGATATCCGAAATATTTCTCGATGCTGCCCTTTGGTCCCGAACCGGTAAAGACCTTCGCTCAGGGATGGTTCGACCTGGCAGCGGCGCAGAACCCGAAGCCGAAGACTGTCGCAATCGCCGCGACCGATGCAGAGTTCCAGCACAAGGCAGCGGAAAGCGCGCGTGAGCAGGCCAAGGCAAGGGGGATGGAAATAGTGTACGATCGGGCGTGGCCGCCGGCTACGGTTGACTTCACGCCTATCATTCGCGCAGTGCAGGCCGCAAAACCGGATCTCGTCTATGTCGCCGCCTATCCCTCCGACACCGTCGGCTTCCTGCGATCGGTCGGAGAGGTCGGGCTGAACACCAAAATGCTCGGCGGGGGCTTAGCGGGACTACAGGCCGCAGCAATCAAGATGCAGCTCGGCGCGGCGGGCAACGGCGTGGTCAATGTCGATTTGTGGGAACCGGTCCCGACAATGCTATTTCCCGGCGTCGTGGATTTTATAAACAAATACCAGGCTAGGGCGTCGGCCGAGGGGATAGATCTGCTCGGCTATTTCTTGCCGCCCTTCGCCTACAGCGAATTGCAGATCCTAAGTGACGCGATCACCGCAACGAAGACTCTAGACAACGACAAGCTTGCCGAGTACATGCACTCGAACTCGTTCCATACAATTGAGGGCGACATCGCGTTCGGGCCTGATGGCGAGTGGACCGAAGCGCGGCCGATCTGGGTGCAGTATCACGATATCAAAGGGCACGACGTCGAGCAGTTTCGCGAGCCGAAGACAGTCACGATCGTGTCGCCCCCGCAATACAAGACCGGTGATTTGGTTTATCCCTATCCCGAAACGAGGAAATAAGCCAGCCTCGGAGACTGCCCCCGTTTCACGCTACGCGAACCCCACCGCCGACGGCTACGCGCCGGGTGTTGGAGAAGAAATGAGCTGCGAGAAACGCTCCAGCGAGATTGGCGGGCTTTGAAAAGGTTTGCGCCGTACAGAGCTTGGCATGGTAATTTTTCCATTTGAAAGTCACGCGCTTCCCGTCGAAGGCGACGAGCCGGCTGTTGGCAATAACGATCCGGTGAGCGAGCGCCGCGTCGGGTCCGTTAAAAGGGCGCCTGGCATAGACGATCCCTGCGACGGGAGAAGGGTGGAAAGGCGCCGATGGACGCCGTTAACCTCCCGGGATGGATGATGAGGCGTTGCGGCACCTTCTTGGCAACGGTGACAGACAGTCAATGGGCAAGACTAGCGAGGCTGTGTCCAAGATCAATGGTTCGCCGTCCGGAGTCACTGCAGCGGTTCGGCTGATGCGCGACGCTGATCCGATCGTCAGCATGCGCGCAGCCGATGCCCTCGAGAAAGCCACTCGTGCTGACCCAGACCTTCTCTCACCCCACAAGCACACGTTCCTTGACGATAGCGCCAAGAATCCTCAACAGGAAGTCGCTGGCATCTCCTCCAGATGTTGCCCCGATTGCGGCTGACACATGCGGAACGAACGAAGGCCTTTGCGATTGCAGTCGACAGCCTTGACCATCAAAACCGCATCGTTGTGGCGGACGCACTATCCGCCAGTTATCTGTTCGCAGTCGTCCGCATAAGTCCCGAAATTCGCTGAAATACTGGACTTTTTCGCGATCATCTGTCCATACTCGTTCGCACTTTTCCCCTCCAATTCGCGTTTTTAACGGGGGTACAGACGGGGGTAGAAACGGGGGTCGCGGGCGGCGAACCGGACGTCCGCTTCGTGAATGGGGTCCGAAACGGGGGTAGAAGCCGCGAGATCGGGGTTGGGGGGGCGATGGCGAGGTCGATCGGAAAGCTGACGGCGCTGTTTGTCGCGCGGGTCGTGAAACCAGGCAATTACGGCGACGGCGGCGGTCTATATCTACAGGTTGGTGAGGGCGCCGCCAAATCCTGGATCTGCCGCTACGGCAGAGGTGGCAAGGAACATTATCTCGGCCTTGGTCCGGTGCACACCGTCACGCTCGCCGAGGCACGCGCACTCGCGCGCGAGCGCCGCAGGCAGCTCCTCGCCGGCGAGGATCCGTTGGCGGTGCGGCGGGAGGCTAAATCCGCTGAGCGTCTCCAGGCGGCCAAGGCAATGACCTTCCGGGAATGTGCCGAGCCAACCCGAAGCATGCCGCGCAATGGCCGAGCACCCTCGGCACCTACGTCTATCCCGTTTTTGGATCCCTTATGGCGGCGCAGTCGATCGATGTCGGGCTCGTCATGAAGGGTGATCGAGCCGGTCTGGCAAACCAAACCGGAGACCGCCTCTCGGGTGCGCGGCCGCACCGAGGCCGTCCTCGACTGGGCGACGACGCGCGGTTATCGCCCCGCGGATGTCCCGAACCCGGCTCGCTGGAAAGGCCATCTCGAGAACCTGCTGCCGAAGAAATCGAAGGTGCGGCGCGTCGAGCATCACGCCGCACTGCCCTATGCCGAGATCGGCGCCTTTATGAGCGAACTGTGTCAGCAGGAAGGTACTGCGGCTCGTGCGCTCGAATTTGCAATCCAGACCGTGGCGCGGACGGGCGAAGTGATCGGTGCTCGATGGGCTGAGATTGACCTGTCTGAGCGCCTATGGACGATTCCGGCCGAGCGGATGAAGGCCGGAAGGGAGCATCGGGTTCCGGTGAGCGATGCGGTGTTCGCCATTCTCAAACAGATGCAGGCACTGCGGCAGAACGAGTTTGTTTTCCCCGGCGCCAAGACGGGCCGCCCGCTCGGCAGCATGGCGTTTCTGATATTGTTGCGCAGGATGGGACGTGACGATCTGACCGCGCACGGCTTCCGCAGCACCTTCAGCGACTGGTGCAGCGAGCGTACCAACTTCCCGCCGGAGGTGCGCGAGATGGCACTGGCGCACACGGTCGGCGACAAGGTCGAGGCCGCATACAGACGCGGCGATCTGTTCGAGAAGCGCAGACTGCTGATGAACGCATGGGCGGAGTACTGCAACTCGCCGGTACCCGCGGGCACCGTCGTGCCGTTCGATGCAGTGCGTTAACCATCCTGAAAGCGAGTGGCCGGTCTGTCCTTGCAACATTGTTTTCTGGACGGAATTTTCATTAATGCGGAAAATCACGCTAAAAGCGAGTGGTCGATCCCCACATACCGCATTGTTTTTCCTAATAGGATTTCGTTAACGCAAAAAACCGGTCACGACGGCAATAATTTCGCGCTCTCCTCAAAAAAAATTTTTGTGTCCGCG
>JAFMSA010000395.1 GCA_017353855.1 Alphaproteobacteria bacterium | reverse complement strand
CGTTTCAGTTCCTGTAGATTCATGGGCGTTCACGTCGAGGTGAGGACGGGGATCGCCTGTCGAGGAGGGCTCCTGCGGGAATACGCTCCGAGCAGGGTCTAAAGTTCAGGCGCGGATTGGTAGGGATTGGCAGGGAGAACCGCTTACCGGATCGACAATCCCTCTAGTCGGAATAGGTAAGCAAGTCAAATGCGATTACAAGATCTTAGAATGTCAGCAAACGCATATCAACTCCATCAAAACGGCTTAACGACGACGAGCAGAACTATCGCGATCAGGGCCACTGTAGGCAGCTCGTTGACGGCGCGGAAGAACCCCGTCGATCGCCGGTTGCGGTCCTCGCAGAAAGCCTTACGCCAGCGAGCGAGCAGAAAGTGAAACGCCGTCAGCCCCGCGACGAGAAGAAGCTTTGCCCAGATCCAACCCGTACGCCAATCCACCAAACCCGGAGTGCCGGCAAGCAACAGGCCGAAGCACCAGGTCGCAATCATGGCCGGCGTCATAATGCCTTTCTGCAGGCGCCGCTCCATGAGCTTGAACGTCTCGGAGCGGCCTGATCCGGCCGGCGCCATGGAGTGATACACGAACAGCCGCGGCAGATAGAAAAGCCCCGCCATCCAGGCCACCATGCTCACGATGTGCAGGGACTTGACCCACGGATAGGCTTCGGAAAGCCAGCGGCTCAAGCTCAACCGGCAGCTCCCGGCGGCACACGCCGGGGCTGAGGCGGCGCGCAGGACCCGGCATCCTGCCCGGTGCGCGCACGGCGGACCAGCGAGGCAAGAGACTGAATAAAACCGGGTTCGACCCCGACGGTCGCGACCCGGCGATAGGCGGGCACGCCCGACAGTTCGGCAATCCGGCGATAATCGAGGTCCAGTTCCACCAACGTTTCGGAATGCTCGGATACGAAGGAGATCGGCGCTACGACGAGGGGAACCCCGTCCCTGCCGGCACGGCGGATCTCGCCGTCCGTATACGGGCCGATCCACGCCAACGGCCCCACCCGGCTTTGATAGCAGACCTGCCAATCCAGACCGGGGCGGTCGAGCGCGGCGACCACGGCCGCGGCTGTGGAGCCGACCTGGTCCGGATAAGGGTCGCCGGCATGCACGACCTTCCTCGGAAGACCATGCGCGGTAAGCAGCAGGCGGGGGGGCTTGTCGAACCCGGACACCGAGTCGAGTACCGGCCGGACCAGTCCGGCGACCGTTTCGACAAACCCGGCCTCGGCCGGATAGCAGCAAATGACGCGGGTGGTGCAGCCGACAGCGTTGTTCTTTGCGGCATCACGCCAAGCCGCGAGCGAAGAGGCTGTCGTGGTCGTCGAGAATTGCGGATAGAGGGGAAGGCACACGATCTCGTCCGGCGCCCAGGCCGCGACGTCGCGCGCCGTCTCAGCGCTCGCCGGATGCCAGTAGCGCATCGCAATAAAGCAGCGGTAGCCGGGCCCGAGCACCTCCTCGAGAGCCCGGGCCTGCGCCTTGGTGTTGACGAGCAACGGGGAGCGGCCATCCAGCTGGCGGTAGATCTCCCGCGCGACCCGGGCACGCCGTTTTGATATCAGGCGCGCCAACGGCAGGCGCAGGAAGGCAGGCAGGCGGATAATTGCGGGATCGCTGAACAGGTTGAACAGAAACGGTTGCACGGCCTCCAGCGCATCCGGCCCGCCAAGGTTCATCAGCACGACCGCAATACGGGCCATGTCAGGCGGCGACCGGCTCGGCGAGCAGGCGGGAGAGCACCTCCACGTGTTCCGGCGGTGTGTGCGGAAGCACGCCGTGCCCGAGGTTAAAGATGTAGGGTCCTCGGCCGAGCGTGTGGCGCATCTCCCTCACTGCCCGTTCGAGGGCGGCACCGCCCACGGCGAGAGCCACGGGGTCGAGATTTCCCTGTACAGCCGCGCGGGGCTGCAGCGCTTTGCGCGCATAATCTGCCGGCACGGTCGTGTCGATCCCGATTGCGTCGATCCCGGTCTTCAGGACGTAGCGCTCGTAGAGAAAACCGGCCCCGCGCGGAAAGGCGATAACCGGGCAGTCCGGGAACCGGCGTTTGATCTGCGAAACGATGCGTTGTGTCGGCTCGACGACCCACCGCCCGAACGCCGCTTCGGGCAGCACGCCCGCCCAGCTGTCGAACAGCTGCACAACGTCGGCTCCGGCCCGGATCTGACCGGCCAGGTACTCGACCGTGCCCTGCACGAGCAGTTCGATCAGGGCGGCAAAGCCCGCCGGGTCGCGATAGGCCCAACTTCTGACCCGGTGAAAATCCTTACTTCCGCCGCCTTCTACCATGTAGGCAGCGACGGTCCAGGGGGAACCGGCGAAACCGATCAGCGCCGTCTGCGGCGCGAGCGCCGCATTCACCCGTCGAACCGTTTCGAGCACCGGTTCGAGCCTGGGGATGGCGCGATCGAGGTCGAGCCGCGCAATCGCGTGCCGATCCTCGATCGCTTCGAGCGCCGGACCTTCGCCCTCGCGGAACGTCAGCCTCTGCCCGAGGGCATGAGGCAGCATCAGGATGTCCGAAAACAGGATTGCCGCGCTCATACCGTAGCGCCGTACGGGCTGCAGCGTGACCTCTGCAGCAAGCGGCGGAGTGAGGCACAGCTCGATGAAATCACGGACTTTGCCTCGTAGCTGACGATATTCGGGAAGATAGCGCCCGGCCTGCCGCATCAGCCACCATGGCGGGACAGCCAGCACCTCCCCGGCAAGCGCGCGCAACAGGGGCTTTACCCGACCGGTCGACATTGCGGAACTCTTATCCTTCTTCATCTATCGGATCGTATAATTAAGTGGTGAGTTGTGAATCACTGTGTATACCGGGAATTGAGCCTCGTCCCGAAATCGTCCCGAAATCCTTGCACGGCTTGCCGCAGAGCTTGCTGCCAGGGGATGCGTGCGTGCATAAAGGGCGGGTTTGCGCGCAGCCGCCCGAACGGGGGCCCCCTGTGGAAGAGAAGAGTAGCGGGGACAACACGACTGCTGGTTCGTGCTATCCTGGATTTCCCCAGGAGCGGGAAAAGGTCTGTCAAGATACGACAAAACCGGGGAATATCTGTGCGCAACTAGGGTGCACCGTCAGCTGTGCCCGGTGGCTCCCAAGTGATCCACAGGGCTTTCGGGAAAACTCCGTGTCGCAAGCCGGCCCCCCGTGACGCGCTTTCACCTCCATCTTGTGTCCGACTCGACCGGGGAAACAGTGCACTCGGTCGCCCGGGCGTGCCTTGTGCAATTTGACGATGCCCTAGCAGTCGAACACGTGTGGAGCATGGTGCGCACGCGCAGCCAGATCGAGCGCGTCATCGGCGGCGTCGAGGCAAATCCGGGCGTTGTCCTGTTCACGCTGGTCAATGATACGCTCCGGCAGTTGTTGCAGGAAGGATGCCGCCGGATCCAGGTGCCGGCGATCCCGGTTCTCGATCCGGTGATCGCGGCGCTGGCTTCGTATCTCCACCGCGAGAGCCGAGGAGTGCCCGGAAAACAGCATCTTCTGGACAGCGAGTATTTCGCGCGCATCGACGCGATGACGTTTGCGCTCAATCACGATGACGGTCAATCGAGCTGGGGTCTCAATGACGCCGATGTCTGTCTCGTCGGCGTCTCGCGCACCTCGAAGACCCCGACCTGCCTGTATCTTGCCAACCGCGGCATCAAGGCCGCCAACGTGCCGTTTGTCCCCGGGGTGGCTTTGCCCACTGAGCTGATCAGCGCGAAGCGTCCCGTCATCGTCGGATTAACAAACGATCCCGAACGGTTGATCCAGCTGCGCCGCAATCGGCTGGACCTTCTGCATCACGATGGCGCGAGCGAGTACACGGATATCGAGGCGGTACGCGCCGAGGTCCGAGAAGCCCGGCGGATGTTTGTGCAGATGCATTGGCCGGTCATCGATGTGACGCGACGCTCGATCGAGGAGACGGCCGCCGGGGTCATGAAGCTGCTGGCGCGGCGGCATGGCGTCAGTGATTGAGGGTTTGCTTCTCGCCTCGGCAAGCCCGACGCGTGCGCGATTGTTAGCCGATGCGGGCCTTGCCATCCGCGTCGAGCCCGCAGCGGTGGACGAGAGAGCGATCAAGGAAACCCTGCGCGCCGCGGGCTGCGGCGCGGCTGAAGGTGCGCTGAGGCTCGCCGAGGCAAAAGCGCGCCGGGTTGCCGAAGGCCATGATCGAGCTGCGGTCATCGGCGCCGACCAGATTCTCGTCTGTGACAACAGGTGGTTTGATAAACCCATGGATCTTGCGGAGGCTCGCGTCCAGCTGCAGGATCTCCGCGGGAAGACCCATGAGCTCGCCACGGCCGTCTGTGTGGTTCGGGACGCAGCCAGGGTATGGCACAGCGTGTGCCGGCCACGACTGAGGATGCGGGAATTCACTGACGCGTTCCTCGATGATTATCTCGCTGCGGAAGGTGCGCAGATCCTCGGCTCGGTCGGTGCATACCGTTTGGAAGGCAGAGGCGCGCAGCTTTTTGACGATGTGGAGGGAGATCATTTCGCGATCCTCGGACTGCCGCTCTTTGAGCTGCTTGCGTTTTTGCGAGGTTGCGGGACGATCCCTTCATAACCGGCTGCGGCGGGCGCGGAACACGCCTCGGCACTGACTGAGAACCTCGACGACGAAATGATCATCACCGGTAGGACACGGCTTGCCGGCATTATGGGGTGGCCGGTCGCGCATACCCGGTCGCCGCTGCTGCATGGCTTCTGGCTCGAGGAGACCGGGATCGACGGTGCCTATGTACCGTTACCGGTGAGGCCGGACCACCTCGCGGAGGCCCTTCGTGCGCTGCCGATCTTTGGCTTTCGCGGTTGCAATCTGACTATTCCCCACAAACAGGCCGCTCTCTCGGTCAT
>JAFMSA010000394.1 GCA_017353855.1 Alphaproteobacteria bacterium | reverse complement strand
TCCGGATCCAATTTGAGCTCGATGATTGCCGGGCCCTTGCCGGAGGCAGCCTCCTCGAAGGCCGGCGCAAACTCCTCGGTTCTCGTCACCGAGGCGCCGACAGCGCCATAGGCCCGGGCGAGGGCGGTAAAGTCGGGGTTTTTCAGCGCCGTGCCGACAACGCGGCCGGGGAAACGGCGCTCCTGGTGCATGCGTATCGTGCCGTACATCGCATTATTAAAAAGCAGAATGATCGGGCCCACCCCTTCGAGCATGGATGTCGCGAGCTCCTGCCCGGTCATCAGGAAACCGCCATCGCCACAGAACCCGACGACCAGCCGCTCGGGATAGACGAGCTTGGCCGCGACCGCGGCGGGCACGCCGTAGCCCATTGCGCCGCTGGTCGGTCCGAGCTGCCGTCCCGGCCGGCGGTATTGCAGGAAGCGATTGGGCCAGCCGCTGAAGTTTCCGGCGTCGCTGGTCACGATTGTGTCGTCGCCGAGCCGGTCGCGCAGCCACCCCATGACCTTGCTGAGGTCGAGCGCCCCACCGGCTGCACTCGGGGCGAGTGCGGCCTCGTATTCCGAGCGCACCTCCTTGCGCCAGACCGACCACCGCGGCATTGGGACCGGCGCCGATTCGCGCATGGCGGCGGCGAATTCGGGCATGCCGGCTTGGATTGCGAGGCTCGGGCGGAATACCCGCCCGAGCTCCTCAGCGCCGGCGTGCACATGAATGAGCACCTTACCGGGATCGGGAATACCCAACAGCGAATAGGATTGCGACGTGATCTCCCCGATGCGTGCCCCGACGGCGAGCACCAGGTCGGCCTGTTTGAAGCGGGATATCAGCGCGGGACTCGCGCCGGTTCCGAGATCGCCGACGAAGCACGGCAAGCGGTTGTCGACGATATCCTGACGCCGGAACGAGCAGCACACCGGCAGATCGTTCGCCTGCGCAAAATGCGCTATGTCGCGACAGGCCGCGTCCGTCCAGCCGCTGCCGCCGACCAGTACCATCGGCCGTTCGGCTGCGGCGAGAAGCCGGCGCAATTCATCGAGATCTGCCGCCCCGGGATGCGATCGCACGGCCCGGTAAGGGCCGATCACCCCGGCCGCGCGCCGGTCGCGCAGCATGTCTTCGGGCAGCGCGAGCACGACCGGTCCCGGTCGGCCCGAGGTCGCGACCTGAAATGCCTGGTTGATCAGCTCCGGGACGCGCTCGGCCATATCGATCTGCGCAACCCATTTGGCGAGCGGCGCGAACATCTTCCGGAAGTCGACTTCCTGGAAAGCCTCGCGATCGATCTGGTGGCGCGCCACCTGCCCGACCAGCACGACCATCGGTGTTGAATCCTGAAATGCCGTGTGTATGCCGATCGAAGCGTTGCAAGCGCCTGGCCCGCGCGTAACGAGCAGCACTCCGGGCTTGCCGGTGAGCTTGCCGTAGGCCTCGGCCATAAACGCCGCGCCGCCTTCCTGGCGGCACGTCACCAAGCGGATTTCCGGAGCGTCGAACAACGCGTCGAGCACTTCCAGGTAACTCTCGCCGGCGACGCTGAAGGCCATGTCGACGCGATGGGCGCGAAGTGCGGCAACGACGAGCTGGCCGCCGCTGAGAAGATTTGTCGTCATCCAATTTTCCGGGGCGGGTACCCCGGCCTTCCGGTCTGGGGAGGAGTTCCGCGGCAGGCACGGGGACTCCCCGGGTTTGCCCGTAAGGGGCTAGTGAGGCAGAGCTTTCGCTCCGGCTGCTCTCGGCGGTGTTGACGGGCAGCGGTTGAGACAAGCCCGTTTCGTTCCCGCCCCGGGGCTTGTCTCCGAGAGGTCCGAGCTGAGGAGGCATTCGGGCGTTGGTCGTAAACTTCCGGGTCAACCTCGTCTCCGGTTACCTTCCGACTTCGGGAGGTCAAGCCGGGGGCTTCCGAGAGAGCCCCGGCTTCAGCCGTGGGGTTGCTTACCGCCCGCATCCTGGGCCAGATTGCAACGGGCCATTTTGAGACGATGCGGCGGTCGGACGGAAGAGGCTTTCCCGGACCGGGATGCTTTGCGGTGCCGCGCCATATAATCCAAAAGCTCGCCGGCCTCATCGGTGCTGTGGACCGCGCTCCGCCGGGTCGCGAGACGGGCAAGCGTAAAATTTGTTAGGCTCGCCGGTGCAGCGCGACAAGTCTTAGTCTGTCATGGATGATCAGCGAAGCGATCTTCTTGTCCCTCCGGAACGAGTACGCGTTGATGACGACGGCGCCTCGCCTCACCCGCCGGGGGATGTAGTCTCCAGGCCACGCCGTTCGCGCCTTCGACCGTTCCTCTGGTTATTGCTCCTCGTCGCGATCGTCGGCGCGGCGTTTTGGTATTTTCCACGGCCTGGCACGCAACCGAAAAACGCGGGCCGGCCGGCATCCGGTGCTCCGGTGCCGGTCGGTGTAGAACCGGTCGAAAAGGGCGATATGCCGGTCACCCTGGGCCAGCTCGGCACTGTCACGCCGCTGGCCGTGGTAACGGTAAGGACGCAGATTAGCGGCTATCTGATGGAGGTCGGCTTCAGGGAAGGTCAGATGGTCAAGAGGGGCGATTTTCTCGCCCAGATCGACCCGCGGCCTTACGAAGTGGCACTTGCGCAGGCCGAGGCCCAGCTGGCCAGGGACCAGGCGCTGTTAAAGAACGCCCAACTGGATCTGCGGCGCTACGATACATTGGTGGCGCAGAACTCGATTGCCAAGCAGACCCGCGACACGCAGGAATCGCTGGTCGGCCAATATCAGGCCACGGTTAAATCCGATCAGGCGCAGATTGACGCTCAGAAGCTGAACCTGACTTATTGCCGCATCGTCTCGCCGGTGACCGGGCGCGTCGGACTCCGTCAGGTAGACGCGGGCAATTACGTGCAGACCAGCGACGCGAACGGCATCGTGGTGGTCACTCAGCTGCAGCCGATTTCCGTGATCTTCACGATGGCCGAGGACAATTTGCCGAAGGTCATGGAACGGCTGCATCAAGGCGCGACCCTGGCGGTCACCGCTTATGACCGCACCGGCACGACCGAGATTGCGAAAGGAAAGCTCTATACGTTCGACAACCAGATCGACACTACGACCGGCACTCTCAGGCTGCGGGCGATATTCGACAATAACGAGGGGACCCTGTTTCCAAACCAGTTTGTCAACGTCAAGCTCCTCGTCGACACGTTGCACAACGCGGAGATCGTGCCGGTTTCGTCGGTGCAGCGCGGCGCGCCGGGAACGTTTGTCTATGTGGTGAAACCGGACCAGACCGTCGCGGTCCAGAAGGTGAAGCTCGGGCCGGGCGACGGGCAGCGCGTCGCGGTTCTGGCCGGGCTCGAGCCGGGCGAGCGGGTCGTGACCGACGGGGCGGACCGGCTGCGCGACGGCGCGAAAATCACCATCGCGCCGGGGGATCGATCGAACGCCGCCGCCTCGCAGCCCGCATCCAAGCAAGCCGGCCAAGCGAATGCGCCCGGAGATCAGCGCCCGGCCCGGCCGTCGGACCAGCAAGGCGGCGGTCATGGCCGGAACACGCAGTGAGCGCGGCAATAGCCGTCCTCGCTCGCACGCCGCATAAATAACCGGCAGAGCCTGGCTGCGCGATGAGCCCGTCACGCATTTTCATACTGCGTCCGGTGGCGACGACGCTGCTGATGGTGGCCATCATGCTGGTGGGCCTGTTTGCCTATCGCTTTCTGCCGCTGTCCGCGCTGCCCGAAGTTGATTACCCGACAATCCAGGTCCAGACCTTTTATCCGGGCGCCAGTCCAGACGTGATGACCTCGTCAGTGACGGCTCCGCTCGAGGTGCAGTTCGGCCAGATGCCGGGCCTCAACCAGATGGCGTCCACGAGCTCGGCCGGCGCGTCCGTGATCACGCTTCAGTTCAGTCTCGATCTCAGCCTCGATGTCGCCGAGCAGGAAGTCCAGGCAGCTATCAACGCGGCCGGCAATCTTCTGCCGACGGATCTGCCGGCACCGCCCATCTATGCCAAGGTCAATCCTGCCGACGCGCCGATTTTGACTCTGGCGTTGACCTCGAAAACGATACCTCTGACCAAGGTAGAAGATCTCGCCGACACGCGTCTTGCGCAAAAAATTTCGCAACTCCCCGGGGTGGGCCTGGTCAGCATCAGCGGCGGGCGTCGCCCGGCGGTGCGCATCCAGGCAGATTTTCGAAAGCTCGCCGCCTACGGGCTCAACATCGACGATCTGCGCACGACGCTCGCGAATGCCAACGTCAACACGCCCAAAGGCAATTTCGACGGGCCTACGCGCGCCTATACGATCAACGCCAACGATCAGATCAAGAAAGCGTCCGAGTACAAAGACCTGGTTGTCGCGTATCGAAACGGCGCGCCGGTGAAACTGTCCGATGTCGCCCGCGCGACGGACGGTGCGGAGAACACCAGGCTGGCCGCCTGGATGAACACCGACGAGGCGGTGATCGTCAATATTCAACGGCAACCCGGCGCCAACGTCATCGAGGTTGTCGACCGGATCCAATCGCTGCTGCCGCAGCTGCGGGCGGCACTTCCCGCGGGGGTCGATGTCACGTCTTTGACGGATCGCACAACGACGATCCGCGCCTCGGTAGCAGACGTCGAATTCGAACTCGGCCTTGCGGTCGTCCTGGTCGTGGTCGTGATTTTTCTGTTTTTGCGCAGTCCCTCGGCGACGCTCATTCCGAGCCTGTCGGTGCCGCTCTCGCTCGTCGGCACGTTGGCGCTGATGTACCTTGCCGGGTTTAGCCTTAACAATCTCTCGCTGATGGCCTTGACCATTGCGACCGGCTTCGTCGTCGACGACGCGATCGTGATGATCGAGAATGTCTCGCGCTACATCGAAGCCGGCGAAACCCCGCTGCAGGCGGCGC
>JAFMSA010000393.1 GCA_017353855.1 Alphaproteobacteria bacterium | reverse complement strand
GCCATCGATGCCGATGGTCACGTTCTCGAGCCGTTCTCGCTGTGGGAAGAATATATGGACCCGCCGTTTCGCGACCGCCGGCCTCGGATGGTCATCGACGAGAACGGCAAGGAGCGTCTCAGCGTCGAGGGCAAATTGCTCGGCAATCCGCGGGGGATTGGCAGCCTCGGTGCGGTGGGCGTCCGCCAGGGCGCCGTCATGCAAGACAGCCTCAAATATGCCGAAGGGAAGAGGGGCGGGTTCGATCCGCACGCCCGCATCGCGGACATGGACCTCGACGGGATCGACGCCGCTTTCCTCTACCCGAGCCTCGGCCTGTTTGCCGGCGCCGTCGCGGATCCCGGGCTCGCGGCCGCGATGTGCCGCGCCTACAACCGGTGGCTCGCGGATTATTGCAAGCCTTACCCGGACCGGCTCTTCGGGGTCGCGATGCTGCCCATGCAGTCGGTCGATCTGGCGATCGCGGAGATGCGCCACGCACGCGAGGTGCTCGGGATGCGCGGCGGCTTCCTGCGGCCGAACCCGTACCATGCTAACAAGATGATCAGCGACCCTATGTACGAGCCGTTCTGGACGATCGCCGAGGAAATGGATTTTTCCATCGGCTTTCACGAGGGATCGACTACCGCAATGCCTACCGTCGGCGTCGATCGCTTCGAGGACCGCGCGGCACGCCATATGATCTCGCACACGATGGAAATGATGCTGGCGGCGATGAGCGTGATCTGGGGCGGCGTCGTGGACCGTCACCCGCGGCTGCGCATTGCGTTTCTTGAGTCGGGCGGCGGCTGGATCGCGCCCTGGCTCGACCGCATGGACCGTCATTTCGACGATCAGGGGTTTAACGAGTCCGCCCCGAAGATGCGGCCGAGCGAACTGTTCCAGCGCAATTGCTGGATCTCGTTCGAGCCGGTTGAGGGCAGCATCGCCGTGCTGGCCGATTATATCGGTCCACACAAGATCATGTGGGCGACCGATTATCCCCATCAGGACGGCTTCTTCCCCGGAGCGCCGCAGATGCTGCGCGACCGGCTCGGATCGTTGCCGCCCGACGCGAAACGCCAGGTGATGGCCGGCGGTGCGATGGGGTTCTACGCGTTGCAGTGACAGTGCCCGAGTGGGGCCGTGCCGGCCCCTCGCCTTTGAAACGGGAGGTGCGCGATGCCGCGAGCGCGGATACAGCAGACGATGCCGGAGGACAAGAGCGGCTGGCATCCGATCGATGCCGGGCCATATCTCGAGGTTTTGTTCCATACCGACCGCCAGCCGGCCGGGCGCGAGCCGGATCAGATCGAACGGCCCTCGATCGTGGTTGCCGTGGCCGGCAAGCGCGAGCAGGCGCTGCGCTTCGACCCCTTCAGCGTTGGCGCCCATTTCCACATCCGGCCAGGGCTCGCCGAACGCATTCCACTTCCTCTCGCAGAGGGGCAAAGTCCGCTTGATGCGACGATGGCGTTCTTTGAAAAGCCGCTCCGGTTCCGCGGGCTCCTGGCGCTTGCCGAAGAGGACGATGTGGCGGCGCGGCTGCGCGACGAGGAGCTGAAGAACGCCGCCAGTCAGATACGGACGCTCAGCGCCGCGCACAACGGTTGATGGCCCCGCCGCATCCGACGGATTTTCTGATTATTGGTGCCGGCGCTGCGGGACTTATGATTGCCCGAGAGCTCGCGCGTGCCGGCAAACGCGTGAGTCTCGTCGAGGCACGAGACCGATGCGGCGGACGGATCTACCCTCTCCCCGCCCGGGAGTTCGGTTATCGCGCGGAGGGTGGCGCCGAATTTGTTCACGGCGCCGCACCGGTGACGCGCGCCTTGATGCGTGAGGCGGGACTGTCACTGTTGCGGCGCGCGGGTACGCGATGGAGCAGCCGCACGGGCGCGTTACTGCGCGACGAGCCTTCGCCTCTCCAATGGGATCGGTTTTACCAAACTTTGGAAGCCGTGAGAGTCGATCTGCCCATCGCCGAATTTCTCGAGGCGCATTTTGCCGACCCCCGATACGACCGCTTGCGGCGGGCAGTCACGCGGACTGTCGAAGGCTACGACGCG
This sequence comes from Alphaproteobacteria bacterium, assembly GCA_017353855.1. Taxonomy (GTDB): domain Bacteria; phylum Pseudomonadota; class Alphaproteobacteria; order ATCC43930; family CGMCC-115725; genus AP-15. Next base: position 2,810 of record JAFMSA010000393.1, on the reverse strand, counting down.
GCCGACCCGCGCCGTGCCAGCACCATCGCCCTGCGCGATGAGTGGATGGCTCCCGACGAGGGCCAGCACGGACGGATCGCGGGAGGGCATGGCGCTCTTGTCGAATATCTCGAATCCGAGTGTCGCAGGCTGTGCACCGCGATTCACCTCGGCGCTGTCGTGAGCATTCTCGACGAGGTCGGCGGAGGGATCGCCGCACGCTGCCGCGACGGCGCCGTCTTCGAGGCCAAGGCCGCGATCCTTACACTCCCGCTACCGCTTCTGGCGGAAGTCACGCTGCCACCGGCGACGCGCGAGCGCGCGGCCGCCGCTGCGGATATCGGCTTCGGCAACGTCGTCAAGATCTTGCTCCGCTTTGCGGCGAAATGGTGGTCCGACCATCAGGGACAGGACCTGTCCGACCTGTCGTTCCTCGTCTCCGACGCGACAGTTCCGACCTGGTGGACACAGCATCCCGCCAGCTATCCGGTGCTGACGGGCTGGTTCGCGGGACCCAAGGCCGACACTGTGCCGTCACTCACCGCGGCCGGGCTCGTCGATATGGGGCTCTCGTCCCTCGCCGATATTTTTGATTTGCCGGCGGACCGTATTCGCAGGGATCTCGTCGCGTCGCGAGCGATCAACTGGAGCAACGACCCGTTCGCCCGCGGCGCCTATTCCTATGCCACGCCCAAAACACGGGCCGCGCAGCTGGCCATGAAACAGGCGGATGGCGACCGCATCTTCTTTGCCGGCGAAGCGCTCTACGCCGGCCCGGATATGGGCACGGTCGAGGCGGCGCTTACCAGCGGACTGGAGACAGTGAGGACGGTTCTGGGCGCCTAGGCGCACCGCGCAGCCGATTAGGGTCGAACCTCGCGCTGTTCCCAAGTGTCCGGTCCTGAACGAGCGGTGTCATTGCGAGGCGCTGCAGGTGACGGATCAAGTCCGCACCGGGAGCTCATACCACGGAGCCGAGATTGCTTCGCCTCGCTCGCAATGACGGTCGTCTGCACGATCACCATTCTAAGGATTACTAGCGCGCGCGGGCCGCGGCCGCTTGCTCTAGCCGGCAGCGAGCGTCGACCCGACAACCCTCTTCTCAATCCGCCGCTAGCTTGTCCTGCGTCTTCGTATCGAAGTCGGCGGCGTCGTGGCGCTCGTGCAACTGACTCGACGGTTCGCCGGAGGTGCGGTTGACCATGCGCCCGCGCTTGACCGCCGGCCGGTCGTAGATCAGGTCCGCCCAGCGCTGGACGTTCTTGTACTCCTGGACACTGAGAAACTCGCCCGCACCGTAGAGCCAGCCCTTGGCCAGTCCGCCATACCAGGGCCAGATGGCGATATCGGCGATTGTGTAGTCGTTGCCGGCGACATACCGGCTCTCCGCCAGGCGGCGATCGAGCACATCCAGCTGGCGCTTCGCCTCCATCGCGTACCGGTCGATCGCATATTCGATCTTGGTCGGTGCATAGGCATAAAAATGACCAAAGCCGCCGCCCAGGTAGGGCGCGCTGCCCATCTGCCAAAACAGCCACGACAGGCATTCGGCGCGTGCACCGGGTGGCGTCGGTAGGAATTCCCCGAATTTCTCCGCGAGGTACATCAGGATCGCGCCCGACTCGAAGACCCGGATCGGCGTCGGGCCGCTGCGGTCCACCAGCGCCGGGATTTTGGAGTTGGGATTCACGGCGACAAAGCCGCTGCCGAACTGGTCACCGTTACCAATCCGGATCAGCCAGGCATCGTACTCGGCCTCGCCATGACCGAGGGCGAGGAGTTCCTCGAGCATGACCGTGACCTTCACACCATTCGGCGTTCCCTGCGAATAGACCTGAAGCGGATGGCGACCCACCGGCAGCTCTTTCTCGTGCGTCGGACCGGCGGTCGGTCGGTTGATGTTCTCGAACCTACCGCCGCTCGGCTTATTCCAGATCCAAACCTTTGGGGGCATATAATCGGGTGTGTCGGTCATTCATGAAGCTCCGGACGTGTTGGGGATGCGCACGCGGATGCGATACGCAATCGGCTCATTTACTCGACAGCTCACCCGTGGGGCACGCGCCGTGTGCATTCCGGGGCTGCCGTGACTCTCTTGGGGAGGCCTATAGCGCCGATCGGTATGCAGCTTACTTCACGTGGGTCATTTCCTTAAGCTACGCAAAACCGTGTCGGTCGCGATGTCGCACTGCTGAAATCCGGCATGGTGGGGGAAGCCACTCGGGAGACCGGCCTCTGCAGCGGCATCAGCGCGGGCTGGGCCGTCGCGGCGGCGCTGGACCGGCATGTCGAGGACCTCGAGCCGTGGTCGACACCCGAAAGATCCTTCGCCAGCCGGCAATCCGCGCCACGGTCCCGACCAGCCGCCGGTGAGCGCGCGCGAGCTTGAGCGATCATACCATCCGATTATCCGGGGACTATCGGCGCAACCCTGCCCCGGACCTCGATCCCTGCTCCGGTCACGCATGGCGGCGACGCTCACGCGTCAAAGCCATCAGGAGACCACGGAAATGTTGGATTCCGTGCATTACCTTTGGGCTCTGGACTTGTTCAGGGTCACGGCGGCGCGAATGAGAGTCTTCAACGCCTCCTCGTCTATCTTCTCATTCTCGTGGAAGTCGATGGCGCGTCTTGTGTTCCCGTCAAGGCTGGAGTTGAAGAGGCCCGAAGGATCCTTCAGAGCCGCCCCTTTGGCGAAGGTCATCTTCACGACGTTCTTGTAAGTCTCGCCTGTGCAGATCAATCCGTCGTGCGACCACACGGGAACTCCTCTCCACTTCCACTCCTCGACGACTTCGGGATCGGCTTGTTTGACTAAGCTACGAAGCCGC
>JAFMSA010000041.1 GCA_017353855.1 Alphaproteobacteria bacterium | reverse complement strand
TTCGACACTGTCGATGTCGGGATGTCGGTGCTTGCCGCCCGCACAACCACTCGCCGCAATTCGCTCGTCGGCTCGATATTGCAATATCGACCGGCTCCCGCAATGACCAGAGCGTATGGGCGGGCATCGCCGTGTTGAAAACGGCCTGCCGGCAACAATGCCGGTCTGCCGCGCAACGCGGTCTGCCGATCGGCATGCGATAATCGGCCACTCCCTGGAGGACCGCACGAGAATTGCTTTTGCCTTTTGCCAGGTTAATCGAGCCCGAATTCGGGGCTTCGTCCCGCCGGTGGCTCTCTAGCTCTAGCAACCGGGCTCTGCTGCTACAGCGCCTTCAATAATCCAAGCGAGCGCGCAGTTCTTCAAACGGGATCATGACGTATTTGCGGTAGGCCGGACGCTGCTGCAGACGCTTGTACCAAGCCCTCACGTCAGGGAAGTCCGGGCGCTCGATATCCAGTTCGAAATATCGGTAGAGCGATGTGCCGACCGGAATGTCGGCCAGTGACAGGCGGTCGCCGGTCAAGAACGTCCGCTTCGCGAGGATGCGGTCAAGCAACTGGAGATGCTCGGCGCAGCGCGCCAGACTTTTCGTGATGGCCGGCCAGTCCCGCTGCGCTTCCGGCGTGCGGTAGTAGCGCCAAAACACGCCGTCGAGAAAGTCCGGTTGCAGTGCAGTCTGAGACCAGTCCATCCAGCATTCGACGTGCGCCCTTGCGGCAGGATCTTCGAGCCACAAGCTCCCCCTGCCGTACCGGGCCGCCAGATAGCGTAAAATGGTGTGGGACTCCCAGATCGCCACACTGTCATCCTGCAGCACGGGAACCCGGCCGTGCGGATTCAATGCGCGGAAGGCCGATTCGTCGAGCCGGCCGAAGCTGCCGCCGGCCGGGATATGCTTGTATGAGAGGCCAAGTTCGCCGAGCAGCCACAAGACCTTTTGCACATTGAAGGAGTTACGGCGCCCCCAGATTTTAAGCATTGCGACCTCTCTGTAATCCAGACGATATGCTCAGATGGTCTCATTCTGGCGCAGCGCCAGCTATTCGGCCTTGGGCCCCCGCGCGGTCGGCCGGGAGCCGCTCGTCCAGCATTCAGTCGGAAATGGTGGACGTTGCCGCGCAGCTCGCGCCAGCGGACCACGCTGAGGGGCCGTCGTCGAGGTAGGTGATCGCCACGGTGCGCGCGTCGCGGATCGCATCTCGCAGCGCCGCCGCCGGATCGACCCCGTGCGGCACCGGTGCGCTTGCTGTCGGAGCCAGAAGCGGAGCCTTGACGGGCAGCCGCTGCAGCGGCCCTGGATCGCGGCCAGCGTAGCAGACATGGGCCGATCGCGATCGCATTGGGCTCCTTGGCCGAAAACATCGGCGGCAGCACATCGAAGCCGCGGCGCAAGACACAACCGAGGTCCCGGCGCCCCATCGGCCTACACGCGGCTCTCTGCAGTGCGGCGATGTCGCGATGGATCGCGTGGACCGTCATCTCGCCCTCTCGGCGAGGTCTGTGGTGAGCAGATGCGGGTCCGTGCGCAGAGCCTGAACGATGTCGAACAGGCGGTCGGAGTGTTGCAGGGATCGCGCGGCGGAGCCCGGAAAGGAGGAACAGATGGTTTTGGATCCGCGTCGAGCCGGACAACACGGGAATAGATGTCCGCAGTCCGTTCTACGGACCAGCGACGATCCAGAACGGCAGAGACAGCTCAAGACTCAAGGTCCTGAGCGAGAGGCGCCGGGGGGTGGCGGCATCGCCTCTCGTCGCATTCACGCCGCCCCCCGGCAAGATCATCAAGATTGCCGCGACCGCCCTGTTGCGAGCACCTCTTTGCGCTTGCGGGCGGGCGGACGACAACGTCCGGCGAACTCACCCGTGCCTCGGACGAGTATTGGCTCAACACGAAGGGACAGCCGCATAGCGGCTTGAATCGGCGTCGGGACCGCGGCCCTCGTCGTCTATACCGGCGAGCCGGACGAGATCACCTCGATGGAGGCGTCGAGGCGAGCGCCGCTTCGAAGTAACTGCGAGACCCTTTCGTCAACGCGGCTTTGCTGCGGTAACGCACCCAGCTGAGCGTATTCGTTCTGGATAAGCGGCACAAACCGTTGAGGCGTCATTCCGAGAAGTGGGCCCAGCTTTTCCGCTGCGCAGGCAGCACCGGGAAATTCCCGCCGAGCGGTGCCTCGAGCGAGCCGACGCACGCCGCATCCAGACTGTGGCTACGGCAACCGGCAGCTTCAATGTCACGACGACCGGAGGCTTTGTCGAGGGAACAAGAGAGTTGCCGATGGCTGCATGGTGCCGACGGCTAACTAAGCTGCGGCACGAGCCAAGAAGGGCAGCACTTCCTCCCATGCCCGAAGGATGCCTGAAGGCCGGGCTCTCCGCGGTGAGCGCTTGATGATGAGGACACCGCCGGGTCGGATGTAGCGACGCAGGGTGCAGCAGCACCTGCACATCTCTTTATTCAGTCCATCTCAACAGGAGGCCGGCGCGCGACGTGATCGCCAAGTACGGGGGCCGCGTCGTGGCGCGTGGCGCCATTGTTGAGGTTCTCGAAGGTCAGGGAGATGTTTCGAGCCGGGATCTGCTGCAATTTCCAAGCATTGCAGTGGTCGGGAGCTGGTTCTGACTATCGGGAAGCGCTGGAGATGCGCCGTGTTGCGGCGCTACGGATATATGGTCGGGGGCCTCGTCGTGGGAGGCGTTAGCTCGAACCGCGGCCGGGCATACTGTAGGGAGGGTCGAGCCCGACACCGACGAGCCGGCCGAACAGCTTCGCCAAGGTTTGCCGGTTGGCCGGCGGCAGGGGCGGCGCCAATATAGAGGCGATGTTTTCCCGCAGATGCCGCGGCTCGCCGGTACCGAACAACACGACGTCGACACCCGGCTCGTGGCGTACGAAGCGATAAGCCGCTTCGGTTATCGTGCGCGCACCCCCTTCGTGGATGAGAAACCCAAGCGGGTTGGGGGTTTCGGCGAGCCACCGCGGCAGTTTTCCGTTCGCGCTCAGCTCGTGCAAAGCCGTCGCAAGGCGCTCAGGCTTTGAGAAAATGTTGCGTACCGCAAACATCAGCAATGTGCCGACGCGATTGGCGATCGTCAGCGGAAACACCCTGCTGCGCGCGTTCTGGTGCATCATGTGGAACGCTACCATGACGGTATCCCACAGGTCGTCCTCGACGGCAAGCCGGACCATCTCGTGCTCGGGATCGCAGGATCCGGTTTCAGTGGCGCCGAGGAATTTGAACTTGCCCTTCTCGCGCTCCTTCAACAGCGCAGGTGCAATGATGTCGCGCGCCTGGCCGTAGGCTCCGGGCGAGACGCCATGCAGCTGAAAAATGTCGATATAGTCGGTGCCGAGCTGCTTCAATGAGTGGTCGAGGCTTTGCACCGCGCGCCGGGCGGCGGAGCGGCCCTCGCGACGCGGGATCCACGCTTTGGTGGCAATCACCAGATTCTCTCGGGGTACGGCCCTGATAGCCTCGCCGACGATGCTCTCAGTGCCGTAGACCGCGGCGGTGTCGAGCATATTCACTCCCAGATCGAGCGCCTGTCGGACGAGCGCGACGGCCTCGGCTTCGCTCTTGCCAGTGCCGAGGCCGAGCCGGCTAAACCCACCGCAACCGAGCCCGGCGACGCTGACCTTAAGCCCGGTTCGTCCGAGCGTGATGTACTCCATCAGAGAAACCCCACCGACAGCCAAGGGATCGCCGCCACGATCGCGAGCGCGACGACGAGCGCGACGATATAAGGCCAAATCCGCCACAGTGCGTCGTCCGACGAGATCCGGCCGATCGCGCAGGCGCCGTATAGCCGACGCCGAACGGCGGCGCGAAGAGGCCGATCCCCATCGCCCCTGCCGTACCGCCCGGCACGCCCGCCATCACCGAGACGAGCCACTGCGAGAAGCCGGATTGCGTCAGTGCCCAGGCCATTGCCGTTGCAGTACCGATGATCAGCATCACAGCGCCGGTCAGCGCGGCGGTGTCGACGAGCATCGGGTAAATTCGCCCCCAATCGAACTGGCGGCAGACGATGAGACCCAACAATGCGGTGTAGACGACGCCGACGGTCGAGACCTCGGTGGCCGTCGCAACACCTTGAATGACCGCGGTGCGGATTACGAAGGGCAATATTCAATCCCGGAACTGCGACCACAAAGGTTCCAGCCATCTGCGACAGCGGCGCCCGGGCGTGGTCGCCGGTATCCTCGCGGCGCGAGCGCCACCATGCCACGACGATGAGCCCGAGTGCCGCGACTGCGGCCGGCACCAAACCACCGGTGAACAGCGCGAGATCGAAATGTTGGTTACCGAGCCAATTGTGATCAGCACGAGATTGGGCGGAATTGTCTCCGACATCGCGCTCGAGGTGGCGAGCAGCGAGTCCAGTTCTCCCGGATGCGCTCCGCGGCGCCGCATCTCCGGAAAAAGGATCGGCTGACGACGGCCATGTCGGCCGCCTTCGACCCTGAAATCCCGGAGACGAGGTACATCGCGCCAAGCAGCACATAGCAGAGGCCCCCTTTGAGCGTTGCGAGGAAATTCACCATTACGCGCGCGATACCGGTCATCTCCATCAACAGGCCGAGGACGACGAACATCGGTGCGGCAAGCAGCAACAGATTTGAGATGCCAACATCGATCCTGTTGACGACAATAACGAGCGGCAGGTCTGTGGTCAGCGATAGGTAGGAGAAGGTCGCAATGCCGACTGTGAACGCAATCGGCACTCCGATCACCACGCAGGCGGCGACGAGCGCGACGAAGAATAGAATGAGGCTGCCGTTCCCGATCGCGACCAGCCGCGGTTGCACCACCCACAGCGCGAGCGCGGCCGCCCCGACCAACGCGCCAGCCGGCAGAAAACTTCGCCATGTGGTCGCCGCGGGGCAGGCGCAGCAACGCGACGAGCGCGGTCAGCGCGGCGCGTACCAGACTCGCAACGACGCGATAACCGTCAGAGATTGCCAGCGTGATCAATTCGGTCGATTTCTGGACTTGCGAGATACTGTGCGGCCGGAAGCAGGATCTCGAGCACGAAGACAATGAGCACAAGCGCGCCGACAGTTTCGACACAGCGGCGCCAATCCGGCCGAAGCGAGTTTACAAGAGTCGCCAGGCGCACGTGCTCGCCGCGACGCAGAGCCGCAACCGTACCCAGCATTGCCAGCCAGAGAAACAGAAAATTGGCGAGCTCGTCCGTCCACATCAGCGGTTTGTTGAAGACATATCGCGACACTACGCCGGCGAAAAGAATGCAGATTTCCACTAGTACGAGTGCCGCACCGGCGGCCTCGCAGACAGCGCCGATTGCATGATCGATATTGCCGGCAAGGTACCGTAACCCGCGCCAGGCCGGCCCTTCCGCGGCGACCAGCGGCTCCGCCAGCTCGGGGATCTTGCCGCTCATACGAGACTACAGACATATTTTTCGAGCAACGCCCACGCCTTGTCGCCGGCTTGACTTTCATTTGGCTGTCGACATCTGTCTTGCGCAGCGCATCCTGAATGGTTTGGGGTCCGGCGAATTGAACACCATTCCCTTGCCCTTCAAGTTTGCGATTTCTTGTTGCGTCATCATTTGCCAGTCGTCGCGCTCCTGCAGTGCCTTTTCATTAAAATGCTGTTCCGACAGCTGCTGCAGATCGGGCGGCAGTCGCTTCCAAGCGATCTTGCTAAACGCAATATCGAGGCCCGCCAGACGTGATTGGTCGGGCTGCGGCATTTCTGCACCTCGTATAGCTTGGTGGCGTCGATCAGCACGAGCGGGTTTTCCTGTCCGTCGACGACACCCGTCTGCAATGCACTGTTGACCTCGGCGAAAATTGAGCGAGGTCGGCGACGCGCCCGATCGTTGGAACAGCGCAATGTAGTAAGGCGCGACCGGCAGGGGGATCTTGAAGCCTTTCAGATCGGCTGGCGTTGCTATCGCCTTGGTGCGGGTCGTGATCTCGCGAAACCCGTGATCATGGCAATTGCGCACAACGTGAAAACCGATCTGGTTGGCGATCTCGCGCAGATGATTGCCGAGTTCGCCATCCATCGCTTCCCAGATGTGATGATAGCGACCCGACGCCAAAAATGCCGCAGGCGGAGTTCTTGGCCGCAAGCAGGTCAAAAAGCAGCACATACATTTTGAGCGCCCCGGCGATCGCTTGCGAAATCATCGCGGTGTCGCCGCCGAGCACGCTGTTCGCGTAGCGCGTAATGTCCAGCCGCCCACCGCTCTCTGCTCCTTGATCTGCCGCATGGCTTCGCGCGCGCGGATCGCCATCGGATGGCCGTCGGGCAAGGAGCCGCCACATTTGAACGTGAACTCCGCGGCGTTCGCGGGCCAGTGCAGGATCGCGGGCGCTGCCGCACCGGCGGTAGCGCTCGCGAGCAGTCTTCGGCGCGACAGCTTCATCGACGTCTCCACAATGGAACGGGCTTTGTCCGGACGGGTGTTGATAGAAAGGTGCCGGGGCGCGCAAACCCCTGTCAAGGCGCGCAGGCTGGTGGCAGACTGAAGCTGGGCCGCCCGATCTGGCAGCAAGTCGCAAACGGACCCGGAGAGAGAAAGCATGATCACCAAGTTCACGACCGTATATGCCGGCCATGTCGACCTCCCCGACCGCGGGCAGAACGCGACGCCGGCCAATGAGCGGCGCTACTCGAACGAGCATTTGGCAAGCGTGTTTGAAAAAACCGAGGCGATTGCCAAGAAGATGGACGTGCTCGGCTGGGATACGATCTGGCTCGCCGAGCACCATTTCCAGCATGAGGGCTATGAGTGCATCCCCAATGACCTGATGCTGGCGGTGCACCTGTCGCACGTAACGAAGCACATCAAGATCGGCTGCGCGTTCAACATCGCGCCGATGTGGCACCCCCTGCGCCTCGCCGAGGATTTCGCAACCGCCGACATCCTGACCGGCGGACGGACGATATTCGGTGTGGGACGCGGCTATCACACGCGCGAGGTCGAAACCTTCGGCGCCCCGATGCTCGACCAGGGAGCCAACCGCGAATTGTTCGAGGAGCAGGTCGAGATCATGTTCAAGGCGTTCAACGAGGACGCATTCTCGCACAAGGGCAAGCACTACACGCTACCGCCGGAGGTGCCGTATCGCGGCTACACGCTTAAGGAGCTGACCCTCGTGCCGCGCCCGATACACCGGCCGGTCGAATGCTGGCAGCCGGTCGTCAGCGCGAATCCACGCGGGCTCGATTTCATGGTGAAGCACAATATAAAGGGGGCGGTCGGCGGCGGCGCCGCGACGATGCAGGCGGGACCTATCACCGCCTATCGCGACGCGGCCGAGCGTGCCGGCAAACACTGGAAGCTCGGGGAAAATCTGCAGCTGGGGCTGCACTTCCACCTCGCGAAAACCCGCGAGCAGGCGGTCCGGGAAATCGCGCCGATTTTCGAAGAGCACGTAAAGATGTTTGCACCGCTGGGCTTCGTGCCCGGGCTGACCCGGGAGCAGATCGCGGCGGTCGCCCGGCGCGGCGAGTGGGATGCGGCCGGGATTCCGACCGTCGAGCACTACATGGCGCTGGGCTCCTGGTTCGCCGGCACTCCGGGGCAACTGGTCGACCTGCTCAAAGGCTTTGAGGAACGCTACCCCGGGATGGAGCACATCAGCCTTTCGAACCCGATCGGCACGCCAAAGGCGCTGATGCTGGAACAGATCCAATGGGTCGCAGAGGAGGTGATGCCGGCCTTCAAATCCGCCGGTCGGTAATATCCGCCCGCACCGCCCTCACCTGCCTTCCCCGTAATGGGATCCGGCGTCGGCCTCTTTCCCGCAATGCGGGAGAGGAGGCGAGGCCCGCGGGCCTCTCCGCAAGGCGGCCCAAGGACGGGCTACGGACGGCGTCGGTGCGGTTGGGGACGCCAAGGGGAGAAACTTTCCCGTGACCCTCCCCTCGGGCCTGCGCGAGTTTATATCTGAGAGCGGAGACGAGACGATGCAGACCCAGAACCGTTTTTTCGACGATCTCGCGCGGGTCGCCGCCGGCGCGATCGGCACGCTTTCGGGAGTGAGAAGCGAAGTCGAATCGCGGTTGCGTGAACAGCTCGAAAGGGTACTCGCCGGGATGGATTTGGTCAGCCGGGACGAGTTCGAGGCGGTCAAAGCAATGGCGGCAAAGTCGCGCGCCGAGCAGGAAGATCTGCAGAGGCGGATAACCTTACTCGAATCGCAGGTGTCCGGACTGTCGGCTCCCCGCCGCGCCGGACACTCAGAGGCCGATGATGCCGCCCCCGGTTCCGCGTGATTTTCTCGGGATTGACACAAACTTTAGCAAATCTTGCCTTGCGTCATTCCTCGCAGATCGGCAGGTTCGTCTCCGTGACGTCTCCGTCGCCGGCCGGTTCCGATATCTGGGCGCCTTTCGTGGCCGGCACGTGCTACGTCCCGTCGAGCCGACCGAGGAGGGCTTGATGACATCGGTGTCAATTGTTGAATCCGCCCCCTTTTCAGGAAATCCCATCGATCTTGTCGAGGAGATAGTCATCGCCAACGACTGGGTACACGATCGTGCCAGCGACGAGGAGCTCGTCGTCGAGATTTCGGGTCGCTGGTGTGATTATCGGCTCTATTTTGTATGGCAGGAAGAGATTTGCGCGCTGCATTTCTCGTGTGGTTTCGACATGAAGGTGCCAAAGGGGCGGCGCGGCGCGGTCTACGAGCTTCTGGCGCTCGCCAATGAGAAACTGTGGTTGGGTCATTTTGACCTGTCGGCCGAGGAAAATTCCCCCGCCTTTCGTCACGCGGTGTTGTTACGAGGCGTTTCGGCGGCGAGCGCCGAGCAGGTCGAAGATCTCGTCGATATTGCGTTGTCGGAATGCGAGCGTTTCTACCCGGCTTTTCAGTTCGTCGTGTGGGGCGGCAAATCGCCGGCACAGGCAATTGCGTCGGCGATGATCGATCCCGTCGGAGAGGCTTAGCGAGGTCAGTTCCGCATGGGCGAGGCCGGAGAACAACCGCGCAGCATCGCCCTGGTCGGCTGCGGAAAGATGGGAACGGCGATGCTCCGCGGCTGGGTCGCCGCACAGACAGCGTCGCGCTTTCTGGTCGTTGAACCGGCGGGAATGCCGCCCGGTTTGGGTTCCGTCGCCGAGATCGCGTGGTATCCGGCGGGCGAGGCGCTGCCGGATGGGCCGCCTCCGGATGCGGTCGTCTTTGCCGTCAAGCCCCAGGTCGTCGATCGCGTGCTACCGAGCTACCGTCGCTGGGCGCGGCCCGAGACGCTTTTTCTCTCGATTGTGGCCGGCAAGACACTGACCGGGCTCGCCCGGCATCTCGGTTCTGCCGCCATCGTCAGGACGATGCCCAATACCCCGGCCGCGATCGGGCGCGGCATTACCGTCGCCTGCGCCAACGCGCTGGTGGGCTCGGCCCAACGGCGGCTTTGCGATCGCCTGCTGGCCGCCATCGGCGAGAGCGCGTGGGTCGAGGACGAGGGGCTGATCGACGTTGTGACGGCGGTATCCGGCAGTGGCCCGGCCTATGTCTTTTTGTTGATCGAGGCGCTCGCCGCAGCCGGCGAGGCCGAAGGGCTGCCGGCAAATCTGGCCTTACGACTGGCTCGCAGCACGGCGGCCGGATCGGGCGAACTTGCGCGCATGTCCGAGGAAAGCCCGGCGCAATTGCGTGAGAATGTTACGAGCCCCGGCGGAACCACCCGTGCCGCACTTGATGTTCTCATGGCAACCGACGGTCTTGGTCCGTTGATCAAGCGGGCGGTCAGCGCAGCGGCCGCCCGTTCGCGTGAGCTAGCGAGCTGATATGGCGAGGACGAGCGCAGGCAGGCGACGCGCAAATGGCCGCCCGTCGCGCGGCGAGCCCGACAGAATCATCGAGGCGGCACTCACCCTTATCGCGACCGAGGGGTGGCGAAACGTCTCGCTTGCCGCAATCGCCGCCGCCGCGCAGCTCCCCGTCCTGCAAGTCTATCGTATCTTTCGCTCAAAGCAGGCGATCCTGGCCGGGCTCTCCCGCAAGGTTGACGAGATTGTTCTTACCGAGCCGCCGCCTGCCGAGGCGGACGAGCGCCCACGCGACCGATTATTCGACCTGCTAATGCGGCGATTCGACGCGCTTCAGCCTTACAAACCCGGTCTCGACGTGTTGCGCCGTGAGCTGCCAGGTGATCCGGCAACGGCGCTGTGCGCGGGAACTTCATTGTTGCGATCGATGCGATGGATGCTGGAAGCCGCTGACATTCCGACTGCCGGGCTACGCGGCGCCATCGCCGTAAAGCTGGCCTGCGCAGCCTATCTATCGGCAATGCGAGTGTGGCAGCGCGATGATTCTGCGGATCTCGCGCGCACGATGTCGGCGCTCGACAGTCGTTTGCGGCGGATAGAGCGCTGGATTTCACCCGCGCGCAGCAGGAGGCGCAGCGGCGACGAGCCGCTTCCCGCCTAAATTGCTGCACAGCAAAAACGCTTGACGACCGATCAAAGGGCACCGATATAGCGGGTTGTTGTGCACCGCACAATCATCCGAAAATCCCCCGACACGGAAGACGCACCATGTCTGAAGCCCGTCCGAGTTTCTTTGATTTCGACGTCACGAAGATGATGGCCGATTTCCGCTTCCGTCCGTTCGATGTGGAGGCGTTGATGGCCTGTCAGCGTCGAAACATCGAGGCGCTGAGCCAGGCAAATCAACTTGCGGTCGAAGGCATGCAGGCTGTTGCCAAGCGGCAGATCGAGGTCGCCCGGCAGGCGATCGAGGATGTGTCGGCACTCCTGCGCGACCTCGGCCAACCAACCTCGCCTGAGGAGCGGATCGCGAGGAACACCGAATACGCCAAGCAGGTGCTCGAGAAAAGCCTCAGCCACGGTCGCGAGATTACGATGCTGGCTACCAAGGCCGGCACGGAAGCTGCCGACGTTTTGCGCAAACGCGCCACCGAGGGCCTGGACGAGCTTCGCGACCTCGCAAAACGGCAGACAGCCCGGTAGTGCGGGCTTGGCCCGGCCCTCCTCCGAGGCGGCCGGGGAACTCCTTCGCACTGCGCCTGCCGGAAGCGCCGTGAGGGAGGGCGGCCGAGCGAACCCTAACGCGGCAAATGCACGCGGGCGCGCAGGCCTCCCTGCGGGGAGGTCTCAAGTCTGATGTCGCCGCCATGGCTGCGCGCGACGTCACGCGCGATTGTCAGACCGAGCCCTACACCGCCGGTGAAGGGGTTTCGCGAAGCATCAAGGCGCACAAACGGCCGAAACACGCGTCCCCGCTCCTCCGGTGGGATCCCGGGCCCGTCATCGTCGATCAAAATGTCGATTCCGTCGGCGGCCCCGAGACCCGTCAGCCAGACATGGCTGCCATAGCGGCGCGCATTGGCGATCAGATTACCCAGACAACGCCGCAGCGCATTCGGTCTGACAGGCATCAGATATTCGGGCCCCGCCACGACCGAGAGCGGGGTTCCCTCGCGCCGCATCGCTGCCGCAAGGTCCTCGAGCAGCAGTGAAATGTCGGTCTCGACGGGTTCTTCGGTGCCTTCGCCCCGAGCAAAGTCGAGGTAGCCGTGCACCATGCGCTCCATTTCGCCGACATCCGATTTGAGCCCTTCCACTGCCGGGTCATTGCCCAGGAACTCGAGCGCGAGTTTCATCCGGGTCAACGGCGTGCGCAGGTCGTGCGATACGCCGGCAAGCATTTGCGTGCGCTGGCGTATCTGGCGTTGTATGCGATCGCGCATCGTCATAAATGCGAGTGCGGCCTGGCGGATCTCGACGGCGCCCTCGATCTTGTAAAACGGCACGGGCCGACCCTTGCCGAAGCCGTCCGCCGCGGCCGCCAGCCGCCGCAGCGATTTCACCTGATTTCGTAAAAACACGATCGCCACGGCGAGCAGAACCAGTGCGGATCCGACCATCCACATCACAAAAATGTAGGTCGTCGGGCTGTAGAGCCGTTTACCCGGCACGTCGACCGCCAGTACGCCCCCACGCAGCTGCACTTCAATCAGGACGCCGTGCGGATCGGCGGTCGTGCCAATGCGATAGGGCAGGCTGACCCGCCCTTGCATGGCCTGCGTAAACTGATCTCCGAGCGCCGCGTCGTCGGGCGGCAGCGGCGGGCCCAGCCTATCGCCGGGCTTCAAAGTAAGACCAAGATCAGTCACCTTCGCAGCGCTTTCCAGCAGGCGGCGCGTCTTGGCAGGCGAATCGGCGAGCTTCAGCGCCTCGATGACGAGGCCGACGTCGCCGGCCACGCCCGTCGTAAGCCGCCACGAAACGGCTGCCCAGTGGCGATCATAAAAAACCCAGGCGGCGATCGCCTGCAGCAGGATCAGCGGCAGGACCACGATCAGCAACGAGCGCCCGAACATCGTCCGGGGCAATACCCGCTTGATCCATAGACGGCGCCGGATCTCGGGTTCGCCCTCCGCCTCTGCCCAAGTCAGTTCCGCGTCGATTTCGTGCGCCGTCACCTCTCAAACCCCGGGAGCATCAATCCGCCTTCAGACTATAGCCGGTGCCGCGAACAGTTTGCAGATAGCGCGGAAATCGCGGATCGCGTTCGATCTTCCGGCGCAGCCGCGTCATTTGCACGTCTACATTGCGAACGTTCCCGCTCAGCGAAACCGAGAGCTCTTCGCGCGACACGGCCTGTCCTGCTTTTTGCGCCAGGACGGCGAGCAAACCGGCTTCGGCCGCAGTCAGATGGACGAGATCACCGCCACGATACAGCTCGCCGCGTATGACATCGAACCGGCAACCGCCAAAGCGGATGTCACGCGCGCCGGCATCGGCCGCGGGCCGGCGCTGCAGAATGTTGCGGATCCGCAGCACCAGTTCGCGCGGTTCGAAGGGCTTGGATAGATAGTCGTCCGCCCCCTGCTCCAGCCCGTTGACACGATCCTCGGGCTCCGCCATCGCGGTCAGCAACAAAACGGGGACCCGGCCTTCCCCGTGCAACGCACTGGTCAATTCGAGCCCGCTCTCGCCCGGCATCATCACGTCGAGCACGACGAGATCAAAGGCAAAGGTCGTCAATTGCAACCGCGCCTCGGACACATCGGCGGCCGTGGTCACGCGGAAACCGCTGTCTGACAGATAGCGGCGCAACAGCTCACGCAGCCGTGCGTCGTCGTCGACGACCAGGAGATGATATTCGGGCTCGCTCGCCACGCGCAGGATTATACGACGCAATGAGCTCAGCGCTTGCCGGGTAACGGAGGATCGAAGCGGCGCCGGTCTTCCTCGCTCGCGATGACACGCAACAGGACCTCGCAAAAGCCTTCAACCGCCCGCTCCCCGGCTTGTTGATAGGCATTGGCGATCCGTACCCGCTGCGGTTCCGAAAGCTGCGCTTCGAGTTCTCGCCCTTCGGCAGTCAGCTCGAGCAGGCGCTGCCGCCGATCATGCTCGCCTGGCCGTTGTACGACAAATCCTTGTCGCACGAGCTGGCCGAGAACCCTGCTCAGGCTCTGTTTTGTGATCCGCAGGATGCCGAGGAGTTCGCTGACCGTCATCTGCGGGTGCCGGCCGACAAAGTGTATGACGCGATGGTGGGCGCGTCCGAAACCGTACCGGGCGAGGAGCGTGTCAGGCTCCGCGGTAAAGTCGCGGTACGCAAAAAACAGCAG
>JAFMSA010000392.1 GCA_017353855.1 Alphaproteobacteria bacterium | reverse complement strand
ACGGTCAACACCGCCGCGGTGGCGCGTCATACGGTGTCGCGGCCTTCGTGAACATGTCGCAGATGATGGTGACGCAGATGAGCATCACCGAGACCACCGAAAGTCCACAGCACAAGCTGCACTGGCTGGCGGAGCAGGCGCTCTCATGGTCGGGTCTGCCGGTCGTGACGGTGCGGCCGACGGTCTTCCTGGAAGGCTTCTTTCTCCTTCTCGCTGCCGTGAGTGTGCGCGATGCCGACGAGCTGGCGCTGCCGATGGGCACCGGCAAGACCTCGCCCGTCTCATCGGTCGACGTCGCGCGCGCCGTCGCGGCGATCCTCTACGAGCCGGCGCCGCATATCGGTCACATCTATGATCTGACAGGGCCTGAATCGGCCGACCTCGACCACTACGCGCGCGTCTTCTCCGAGGCGCTCGGCCGGACGATCCGCTATCGCGACGCGCCAACTTCCGAGTGGAGCGAAAAACTTCGGGCGGCGGGCGTGTCGGAGCATGTCGCCCACCACCTCACGGTGATGACCGAACTCCATAAGCAAGGGCGCTATGACCGGATGAGCGAGGCCTACTTCAAGCTCACCGGCGAGACGCCGACGAGTATGGCAGACTTCGTGAAGCTCCATGCCGCGGAAATTCACGCGCCCGTCACGCTTTGGTGCGGGGCCGTGAGGTTTCGATGCGGGAATTGGTTCACCGAGATGGCCGGTACACCAAGCCTTCAGGAGATGGAGCGCCGGCCGCCTCGAACTTGCCGATCGGGATGCGATCGACGTCAATTAGAGCTGAGGTTAGCCGCCGAAAACCCGTCGGGCTATAGGCACACCCCCTCCGTGGCGCTCTTGGTGGCTATCGGCAAAGCCCGGCCACACCATGCCGACGTCGAGGGGGTCGCCGTACTCGCGGGCTCGCTTTAGGAGAGCCTGCCATCGGCCGTGCATGTCTCCGAGAACTGGAGACCACGAGAAAAAGACCGCGCAGGTCACCGCCCATCAGCCTAAAATAACTGTGTGATGCGGGAGACCGGCATGCGCTTAATCAAGATTGACGGCGCATGGGGCCGCGGCGCCTCGCGGGCGGGATGTTCAGGCCTCGTGTTATTTTTGTGGTTGTTGCTTTCGGTGGCTCCTGCCAGAGGCGCGGAAGCGTCGATCGCCACGCCGCCGATGGACAATATGATGAGCTCCCAGGGGTGGCTGCAACAGATCGCCATCAAGCTCGAAGATGAAGCGATCGAAGACATACATATGCTGCCGGAAACACCCGGCGCGCTCGCGCGCGAATGGCGCTCTTTCGATCGCCGGGGCTCCGCTCTTGGCGCCCTCGTCGATCTCGGCTGGGTTGCACTCGCCGCTTGCCTTGCAATGTTGGCCCAGAGTGTAGTCCAGCGTGCCCTCAGCATCCGCATTCGTCGCCTCCTGCGGCGGCGGCCCGAGGAACCGAGCTTGGGACTGCTGTTGCGGCTTCTGCTCTGCGATCTCGCCGGCCTGGGCGTTTTCAGCGGCGTGTTCATCTACAGTCGGCATTGGCTGATGAACGCAGGGGTCGGGGTTGGCCTGATCATATTGTCAGTAAATGTACTGATACGCTGGCGCGTCTGGGCATTGATCATCGGCATTGTGTTGCGCCCCGACGAACCGGCCGCCCGCCTGATTGATTTGCCAGACGGCGAGGCTCGCCGCCTGGCATGGTTCCTCTCAGCAACGATCCTAGTAGTGATCATATTGGTCGGATTCGGCCGCTATTATGGGCTGATGGATCAAGGCAGCGGCGCCTCGCATGTCCTCGGGCTGTTGGTCGCCATCATCGTGTGCGGCCTCTATGTGCTGATCGTTTCCCGGGTGCGGATCGCGGCCGAGGCGTTGATCCGCGGACGCACGAGCGGCACCCTCGTCGCCGCACTGCGCGCCGCGATCGCGCGAGCCTGGCTGACCATCAGTCTGACGGCGATCGCCGGTCTGTTCCTGTTTTTCGTGTTTGGGTTGTCTCTCGGCTTGCTGTCCTACTACTACGGTGTGACCTCGACAGTAGCAGTGCTGTTTGTCCTGCTGGTGCTCGAGCGGCTGATCGATAGGGGATGGCACGAGGTAGACCAGCCTGTCGATTACCGTCGGGCGGGAACCGATACGCTGATGGCGTACAGCATACATCGCATTCTGCAAGTGCTCGTCCCATTGATGGCAGCGCTGGGGCTGGTTTGGATTTGGCTCGGCGCGATCGAACTGCCGGAGGCGCAACAAACCAGGGCGCTGCACTCGACAATGGCGGCACTCGCCACCTTGCTGATCGCCTATGTCGCCTGGGTGCTGTGCCAGCTGGCGATCGACCGCAATCTACAGGGCGTCGGGACCGGGCCAAAGCTGCCGGGCACCGACGAGGAAACCGAGTCGGCACCGGGCTCTCGGCTGCAGACCATGCTGCCACTGTTGCGCGCCGCCTTTGGGATCCTGGTCGCAGTGATCGCGGCCCTGGTCGTGCTGTCGCGGCTCGGCATCGACACCGCCCCGCTGATCGCAGGCGCCGGTGTGTTCGGCCTGGCGATCTCGTTCGGCTCTCAGTCGCTGGTGCGGGACATCATCTCCGGCCTGTTCTACATGTGGGACGACGCGTTCCGCGTCGGTGAATACATCGATACCGGCCGGCTCAAGGGTACCGTCGAAAAGCTTGGCATCCGCTCTCTAAAGCTGCGTCACCACAACGGCCCGCTGCATACGATCCCTTACGGCCAGCTCGGCGCTGTCACGAATTTGAGCCGCGATTTCGCGACGGTCAAATTCAACCTGAAGCTCGAACCCGGTACCGATATCGAGCTAGTCCGGCGGACTGCCAAGCAAACCGGCCTGGCGATGCAGCAGGATCCTGAAATCGCCGCCGAGGTGATGCTGCCGGTCAAACTCCAAGGCATCGCGGAGATCACGGAAAATGCCGTTGTCGCCCGGTTCAAATTTACGGCGCGCCCAGTAAAGCCGAGTTGGGTGCAGCGCGAATACCTGAAGCGGATGTACCAAGTGTTCGCCGAGAAAGGCATCGCCTTTGCTTCCGGCGCCCTGACCCTACAGACGGCACCGTACAGGCCGGTTGCGGCGCCCGGTGAAATCCCGGGGGCTGTGCTGCCGCTCGCGGAGCCCTCGCCAAAATCAGAGCCGCAGGAAGTGTCCGCTTCGGCGGGCGGTATCGCCTGAGTTGTCCTGCACCGTCATGTCAAGCGATTGTGGCTAACCTTAACCTTGCTGTTCGTCACCGAACTCGAAGATCTCGCCGATGTTGCCGCCAGCGATCCGGGACCGATCCTCGATCACACGTCGCCGCAGTCAGGCGTAGTTCAGACCCCAATAGGCGCGCTGCCAGTCGGTCTGGAAATAGCTGCTCTCGGCCACATAGGCGCCGACGCCGACGCGATCTTGCGCAGCCTCGGCCGTGGCGGCGGTGTGGCGCGCCTTCGCGACACCCGGAGCGTGGTCGGGGAGGTCCGGGAAAGCCGGCGGCCCTTGGCTCGTGATCACCATCATAAACGGCTCGGTCACGACCGGGTTAATGGCGTATTGCGCGCAGCGGCGATGACGTGCTCGGACGCGCCGGGCGCCTTCTGGAATTGCGTTCCCACCGTACGGTGCCAGCTCGCCACCACCAGCGCCTCCGCCAAGGCCACGCGCCGCTCTGGCCGCAACAGGACCGCCGGCAGCCGCAGCGGCTCGAAATTATGGATCACATGCCCGCCTCGGCGAGGTTTGCGGTCTAGAAGAAGTTGCCGGCCGGGGCGCCCCGGGGTGAAGCTAATCTTGTATGATCGGGGCGTTGATGGACGGTCAAGCTCACTTGCGACAATAGTATCGCTCAAGCCTATCGAAATATCGAGTGTTCCCGACAAGCTGGTAATTGAGCACCGTTTTGAGCCTGTTAGTTTAGGATCGGGCTTGACCGGCACGCCAAGCTTTTCGGCCCAACGCGGCCGTATCGACATAATCTGTTCGATCCCTCTTGGGTAATTTGCGGATGTTCGCAAACTATCCCGTCATGTACCGTGAACACGATCGGAAAGCCCGCGTCCTCCAGCGCGAACATCCGATCGACGAGCAAATCGCGGGCGAGAGCGCTAACTACATTCCGGCCAATTGCCAGCCATAGGGCTGGATCTCGCGCCATTGTCCCTGACGGTACCCTGGTAAAGCGCCGGGAGTGACCGTTACCGCTCGGGGCTTCCCGGCGTAGTTTTGCTTAGGGCCGGGCAGCGTAAGCGGTAACAAACCTCGGATATTGGTCGAGCGGCTCGATAATCCATACCGAGACGATACAAGGATCGCGACCTCCGGTGTGGTGAGCGAGCAGCTCACCTCGTACTTTTCGCCGTACTGCGTGGTGATCTGCTCGGTCAGGGAGTTTGTCCGTGCGTGGTCGGTGGTCGAGCATCGCCTTCTTGAGATCCGCCCAATTTGCTTGCGTCTGAAGAACTTTGCTTTTCCAGCACCGCCGATCGGATGGGCGGAGTCTAGGAGATATTGTGTGATTTTGCGGTCCTCTGCGGTAGCAGCTACGCTGCACGGCAGCTGGCTCATGCCAGCCGGATTTCGTCTGGCCCGACTGTCACCACACAGTGGAACGGCTTCTCGAACTCGACCTCGTATCCCGCTCCATCGGGATAGGTATAGACGACCGAGCCCGTTGCGCCTTCATGCAAGGTCCGGCCTCGCACTTGTGCTCGCGCCTGAGAGAAACGACGCTGAGGTCAGTGATAGGCTGCGTTCGGGTAGGCATAGGCCTCTCCGATTGAGTACCTTTGGAGAACGAATCGGGCCGATGGCCTGTTCCTTGATCCCTCTCCAAGGGTTGGCATCGTTTAGATATGACGCTGCAAGGAATGCACGTGCAAGAAATTT
>JAFMSA010000937.1 GCA_017353855.1 Alphaproteobacteria bacterium | reverse complement strand
CGCATCGCCGATTTTTTCGCCGTCAATCGGGATCGCGCCCTTTCGGTTGACAAGCTCGCCGATCACGCATTCGCACTGGAGGGTAAGCCGCCTACACGGGCACAACGGCTATCGGCGATCCGCGCCGGCCATCGCGTCATTCGCCGCATCCGCGAGATGGACGAGAAGCGGGGCCGGCTCCGGGCCGAGGCGGGACGGCGGGTGCGCACCGCTCTCGGCCGGGAAACCGACACTAGCTCGGACGAGTATGCCGAATATTACAAGCTGCTGAAGGCCGATCCGCAATGGCAGGAGGCCGAACGGCTTTGGAAGGCGGTCTCGCGCATCGGCTTGAAGAGCCGATGGCGGATCGGCGGCGACACCTATGTTCGAGTCGAAACGGACTACTGGCGCGCCACCGCCTTGGGCAAAGGCCGCGGCACCAAGCTGTGGCTTCACGCGCCAAACGTGCCGGTGCAGGACGACGACGGTCCCTTCGCCCATCGCCAGCTTTTCGCGCCGTCGTCCGCAGTCAAATCAAAGGTATCGTAACGAGCAATTTAGGCCCGGGCGCTGGGCGCTGGCTGTGGCATCGGGCGGGGCACGGGCGCACCGTCCAGCTAGGGGATCAAAACACGCGCACGCGGGACGCGGCGGCAGGCGCTCGACGCGTCGCCAAACCCAGGTCGTCGAGGGGCCTTTGCTGAGTGATAAAGTCAGCGCGCTGTTTTCTCTGCCGCAGCCTGGGCCTCAGCAGCCTCGATGTTCTTTAGCGCTTGCCGGATTCGCGGTACCACCTCAGCGCCTCGGTGATATCTGGAGCCACTCCGCGCCCGTCTGCATACATGTCGCCGAGATTGTGCTGCGCCGCTCGATTGCCCTGCTCTGCGGCTTTGCGGTACCATGTGACGGCTTCAGCATCGTCTTGCGGTACTCCTTTGCCGAGATGGTATAGTTCCCCAAGATTGTACTGAGCAGCGCTGTAACGCTGCTCTGCAGCCTTACGGTACCACCTTGCCGCCTCGAAATAGTCTTGTGGCACTCCCTGGCCTTCTGTGTAGGCTGCGCCAAGGTTGAACTGGGCTTGTGCGTAGCCTCTATCTGCGGCCCTGCGATCCCACTTTGCAGCCTCAACATAATCCTGGCGCACTCCACGTCCTCGCCTGTACATTATGGCAAGGGTGGCCTGCGCACTGACCACATCCTGATCCGCCGCCTTGCGCGGTCGACGCGCCATTGCCAGCTTCTCGCGCCATCCTCGACCGCGACAACCGGATCGGAAACGACACCGGTCCGGTAATGGTAATGTTTGACGTTCCACCAATTGAGGCCAATAGCTTTCGCCCGGCGCCGAAGCTCGCCCACTGGAAGCAGCCCGTCGGCGAGCTGTTTCATTAGCCCGCTCCGCCGGATCCCGCGGCTCGACGCGGAGCTGCCACGCGCGGCGGTGCGACCGCGTGTGACCGAATTTGCCGCGCGTGATATCATGCACCAGGCCGTTGCAACCGAGCTAGGGCTGAGGGAACCCA
>JAFMSA010000936.1 GCA_017353855.1 Alphaproteobacteria bacterium | reverse complement strand
GCGCCCGAGAACACATCTACGACCATGACCCGCGACAGCGCCATGCCGCTGCAGGCGCCAAAACCCTGAATGAGACGCCCGACAGTAAGCACGATGACTGAGCCGGCGAGCCCGGCGATCATCGAACCGGCGACATAGAGACCAAGGCCGCCGATCACGACCGGCCGGCGACCAAAGCGATCGGATAATGGCCCGCAGACCAGTTGAGCGGCAGCGAAGCCGAAGAGATACACTGTGACCGTCGAGCGGATTGCCTGTTCGTCGGTGTTGAATATTTGCATAAGCAAAGTAAATGCCGGGGTATACAAATTGGTCGAGATTGGCCCGACCGAGATCAGCAGAGCCCCGATCACGCTCATCCGCAACGGCGTGAGGCGCGGCACGCTCGGCTTTGCTATCGGGTGTGCACCGGCACCCGCCGGCGGAGGCGCCACGACCGGATTGCCGGCAGGGCTTGCGTATAGAGACGCGCCGAGCATGCGCCCGGGTCCGGCAACGGCACGGCGTTTCGGCATTTTCGGTTGCGGCAAGCTCAACGACGATGCTCCAGCTGACACCGGCGTTCCTGCCCCGGACGCTACTGCATTATTAAATACGATATGCTGCAGCGCAGCACGCCGTATTTAATTCAGTGAGAGCAGCTTCGACACCCCTTTTTGCAATGCACAAAAAGCGGGGCAGGTCCCCTCGATGCGAAGAGCTGCCTGCACTATAGCGGGTTGGCGAGGAGGCTCGGGACAGCGAAACTGTCGAGCAAGATCAGTTTATCGCGGATCTTGAGGCGGTGGCCGACAACTTCTACCCGGTCACGATAGAGCCCGGTCGCGAAGAGCCGCGTCTCGCCCTCCTGGTCGGTCTGATAGACGACGAAGGGTGCCTCGAAGCGAAGGCCGCCGTCGCAGATGCGCGGCAGACCGATGATGTGACGATCAGTGTGTATGTTGTATTTGTTGGCCTCGCGCAATGCGCGGATGCGATCTTCAAGCATTGCCCGGTTATCGCAGAGGATCAGCGCCGCCGGCAGGCCGCGGTCGAAGTTCTCTCGCGGAACGACTTCGTAACGGCACTCGTCGGCAAACAGGGCAAGCCATTCATCGAATTTTGCGGCATCGATCAAGGCGCCGTATTCGGCCAGAAGCTCGCTAACGGCGCAGCTGCGATTCATCGCACTGCGCCCTCCGGCTCGATGCCCAGCAGTTCGGCGTAATACGACCAGAAACCGCGCAACGGCACATCCGTCACGCGGTAATCGCGGTCCGAGATGACCCCTGCGCCGCCGAGCTCAATTACCGTGCTCCGGTCGAGATCGGCCTTCGAAGCGCGGTGGGCGATCTCAATGGCCTCCCCGTCTTCCATCGAGACCAGGCCGGCCGGACCGACGAGATTGGCTTGACGCAGCCGGTGGGACGTCATTTCGGGCGGGTCATCCTCGTAACCGAGCATTGTCTGGAACACCTCGACCTCGTTGACCCCGCGCGGCCGGATTTGGCGCACCGCCAGGCTGTTGCT
>JAFMSA010000935.1 GCA_017353855.1 Alphaproteobacteria bacterium | reverse complement strand
AACTCGCCGCCTGCGAGAAGCAGGGTGCCGGGCTCCGCCTCGGGCGGCCGGGTCAGCGCAACGAGCGGCACGCCATAGCGCGCGGCCACGGCGGTCGCGAGCTCTTCGCCGCCCTCGGTAAAGCCCAGGACATTTTGCGCATCGCGCTCCGCAAGGATAAGCAGGCTCAAATGCGCCGCCACGACCTCCAGCACGGCACGCGCCTCTGCCGGGGTGGTCAGCGTGGACCGATAATTCAAATCATACGACACCGGCTTTCCGGCTGCCGCTGCGAGTGCGGCGAGCTGCATGACGAGCGCGCGGCAGCTGGCACCCAGCACCGGGGTGATGCCGGAAAGATGCAGCCAGGCGCTCGACTGGACCAGCGCGTCCCAGGGAGCGTCCTCGAAGCCGAGTTCCGAGGCGGCTGAACCTTTGCGGTCGTAGATAACCCGGCTGGTCCGCGGCTCGGGTCCGGGCTCATAGAACATAAGCCCGAGGCGCGCCTTTTCGATCCAGCGCACCCAGCGCGTGTCGACGCCGTGCCGCCGGGCCTCGCCGTCGACGATGCGCCCGAGCGGCCCGGCGGGAAGTCGCGACACCCACGCGACATGCCGGCCGAGCCTGGCGAGCAGGCACGCGACGTTGAGCTCGCTGCCGCCTACAGCGACTTCCAAGAGGTGGGTCTGCTCGAGCCGGAGATCGCCGGGTGGCGACAGCCGCATCAGGGTTTCGCCCAGCGTCAGGAGATCGTAACGGAATTCGGGCGAGGCGCTCATCGGGGAGGACCGCAGTCGTCACGCACCGTACCGTTCGGCATACCCTCTCCGACTGTGGCGTTCGTCTCGCATGCAGCCTCTCTCAGGAACCGGCGGCGCGCAACAGGTTCTTCGCCCCATCGGAGCCGGGAGCCGCACGGCTAGGCGAGGCTCTTCGACACCATCTCGTAGGTATTCTTGCTCAGGTTCGGGATCGCCAGGACGCGTTCGAGCTCGCGGCGCATCAGGGATTGGCGGACCGGATCGTGACGGCGCCACGAACCGAGCGGCTGGACGAGGCGCGCCGCGGTTGTCGGGTTGATCGGATCGAGGGCGATGACCTCGTCCGCGAGCAGGGCATAGCCCGCGCCGCTCGCTGCGTGAAAGCGCAATTGGTTGGCAATCGCGAAGGTGCCGATGAGGGCGCGCAGCCGGTTCGGGTTCTTGCGCGTGAACGCAGGATGATGCGTCAGCTCGCGGACGCGATCGACGGTCTGCGGCAAGGATGAGCGTGCCTGCAGCGCGAACCATTTATCGGTCACCAGCTCGTCTTGCGACCACATCCCGTGGAAACGCGCGAGCGCCGCGGCGCGCTCCGGCCGGTCAAGGTCACTCAGCAATGTCAGCGCCGCCAGCACGTCGGTCATATTGACTGCGGTATCGAACTGCGCCATCGCAAGCGTTGCGCCTTTCTCGGGGTCGGCAGCCACGAGGTAGGCGAGGCTTGTGTTCCGCAAGGCCCGCCGTCCGATCGAGGCACCGTCGATATGGTA
>JAFMSA010000391.1 GCA_017353855.1 Alphaproteobacteria bacterium | reverse complement strand
ATATCCCTCAAGGCCATGCCAAACTGCGCTGCCCGCTTTTCGAGATCCTCAACCGGCATCCCCAACGCGCGGATACCAAGGGCAATCTCTGTTCCAGCGGCATCGAGCACCGCAGCCGCCTTGGTTGCGACGGCGCGACGAAGGGACCCGACTCGTTCTTCTGCGAGAAATCGCATGAGGCGGTATTCGATTTCGGCGAGACCGCTGCGTTCTAGACCCTCCGCCTCGCCCTCTTGCTTGGCCTCCAGTCCCTGGTCGGGCGGAAAGCGCGAGGATGGAAATCTCAGCCTCCGACGGCATATGTTCGTGCAGAGTGCGCCGCAAAAATTCCGTCGCAGCAAGCCTTTCGTCGTGGGCGAGGTAATCCACCTTGTTGAGCACGAAGAACAGACGTCCCACAGTCGGTCTGACCCGTTCTAAGTACGCGAGTTCGGCCTCGGTCACCGGCGGGTCGGCCGAAAGTACGAAGAATCCCACATCGCATTCCGGAAGCACCTCATGCGCCGCATCCGTTTGGTGGCGCAGCGTCGAGCCGACACCCGGAGTATCGATCAGCATGATTCCCTGGCTGAGAATGGGTGCCGGATAGAAGACGTCGACCCTTGCAACACCGAGACGATTGCGGGGATTCGCCTCTTCGGTCACCAAACGAAAGAGCTGTTCCCGGATATGCCGTGGCTCGGATGCTGACCGCTGCTCCGGCGCCCGTCCATCGAGAAAGCTGACGCGGACCCAGGGAGCGCTCGTCCAATGAATGAAGGTGGGGATCGCAGTTAACGGCACGACCCCAGTCGGCAGTAACGGTTCGCTGAGAAGCGCATTCAGAAATGTACTTTTGCCGCGTTTGAATTGACCAAGTACCGCAACCTGGAGCCGCTCTTCGACGAGCCGCTCTCGCAGCGTTGATAAAGCAGCGGCGGATCGTGACGCGCCGGGCGAGAGTTCGTCGAGGCAGGATCGCGCACGATCGAGCACCACCGTCAAGTGCTCCGCACGAGCTCCATCCAAAGCTGTAGCTACCGGCCCAACCAATTTATGCCGCCAACCTTCCTACGCAAGCAACGCCGTGAACGGGCGCCGCGTTCGTAGGAGTCATCAGCCCGGAAGGCAGTTACGGCGGACTCCATCGCCGGCTGAAATTGATCTCTTACGTGTATAAACGATTGCTTCGCTGAATCCATCCACCCCCTGCACCATGGGCTGGCTCTGCCAATACGCCCGACGCGGTAACGGAGATGCGTTGGCTGAATGTCTCCCCTGGGTGAAACCGGGAAGGTGGGGCACGAGGCCCGCGGCAGGTCTTCCTTCTACAGCGGAAGCGGTGGCGCGCTAACGTGCCCGCTCCGAGGGCCAAGAAGTTCGCCGGTCCTCAGGGTGCGGTAGTCGAACCCTGACGATTCCAAAAACCAAAATGGGTTCACGCCGGAACAAAACTCAAATTCCAGCGCACCATTCACACCCCAGGTCTTCCGCAACGGTGCGCATTCAATTGCATATCACTCGGGTAATCCAGCTGAACGGCGCATCGCAGGCGCATCATGGAAAGCCGTAACGTTGCGCTTTCGGAGGTAGCGAGCTGATCGCAGCCGTGAGATGCGGCAGTCAGACCGCCCTGATGCGACTCTCTGAACTCGAGCCGAAGAGGTTGTACGGGATTGCGCTGCGTATTGCGCGGCGACCGGAAATCGCGGCCGATGTGCTGCACGAGCGCATTACCAACTCGGCTATGGACGGAAGCCCGAGACATGGTGAGGTCCTGCCGAACGGCCCATATGCTATCCCGTTCGGGGAGACCGCCGCGTCGCCCACCGTCTCCCAGGCTTGAACAAAGCGACGTGCGCGCGGGCCATGCCTCACCGCGGCTTCCACAATAACGTGGATCGCGCGTAAACTGCCCATCAGCGTTCACACGAACGGGGCGACGAACCCGGCCTGCCCCTTCGAACGGAAGCGCGAGGGAGGACGTATCATGTTGGAAGTCGGCTTGTTTCATAACGGCGCGTCGAGCCTGCCGGTCGTCACCAACCGAGAGGGCGTCACATTCAACAAAGGCTCACTGGCAGAGGTCCACAGAGCCGCACAGGAAACCTTAGTAAACCAGGTGCGCCAAGGGATTCTCGCCGAAAAGCTCGGTTTTCAGTCGTTCTGGCTCACCGAACATCATTTCCAGCCCGAAGGCGCCGAGATGAGCCCAAACCCGCTCATGGTACAGATGAGCGTGGCGGTGCACACCAGGCGCATACGGCTCGGTCAGGCCGCCAATATTATCGTCTGGCACCACCCCGTCCGGCTCGCCGAGCAGGTCGCGCTACTCGACGTGATCAGCGGCGGGCGCGTCGAATGTGGCATCGGCCGCGGCTATCAGCCCCGCGAGAACGAAACCCTTGGCCGCCCGTATGGCTCGACGATCCAGGATCAGGAGCGCAATCGCAAGGCGTTCGAGGAAACGATTGCGGTGATGAAGAAATGCTGGACCGAACCTTCGTTTGCGCATCACGGCGAGTTCTTCTCGGTCCCTCCCACTTACACCAAGTGGAACCACAAGCAGACGATCGCCTATTTCCAGTGGGACGAAGCGGGACGCCAGCTCGAGGACGTCCTTGCGCTCGGCGATCCGGACATGTATTCGGCCGGTAACCCGGTGCAGGCGACAACCTCCACACTCAAGGAACTGCAGGTCTTCCCCCAACCGGTGCAGAAACCGCATCCGCAGCTATGGGAGCCGCTGACCAGCGCGCGCTCGCTCAAATTCGCGGCCGAGCAAGGGATCAACGGCGTGATGATCGCCGAACCGAATGACCGCCTGCGCCGCAATATCGAAATCTACTACGAGGCGGCGGAAAAGGCGGGCTTCCCCGATATACACAATCGCGGCCGGTTCAAATTCGGGTGGGATGCCGGTAAGCGGCGCGGGATCATGACCAGCCGATACCTCCACATAACCCGCCCCGGGAAAGAGAAGGAGGCGCTCGACCGTGCGGCGCGGGCACTCGAGCTCCAGTTCGACTACTATGGACCCTTCGGCTTCGGCGCCGTCGTGGCCCGGCTGAATGAGCCGATGTTTGATCTCAACAAAAAAGTGACTGCCGAAATGCTGCGTGAACGCGAAATCGCAATCCATGGCTCCACGCAGTACGTCATCGACACGATAATGAAGATGCGCAGCGAATGCGGTTACGACGATTTCTGCTTCCTCGGCTGGTTCGAGCTCGGGGGCTTCCACGCGAAGGAGATCGAGGAGCAGATGCAGATTTTTTCCGAGGAGGTAATGCCGGTGCTCGCACGTGAATGTGGCGGAAAGGTCGAGCTGCCGGCGTGCGGGCCAGATCTGGTCGTCTGAGCGGACCCCAACTGCTCGATAGGGGGCAAGCAAAAGATCGAGGAGCTGAACAAGCTCTACCGGGAATGGCTGGGCGCGGTGCAGGCGAGCCCGGAGAGCTCTTACGACGAAATGCGGCGCATTTTCGTCCCGTGCCGGACTTTGCCCCCACGCGTCGCGACGACGCTCTCTGCGGCGTGCTTATTGCAATGTCGAGCGGAATTGCTGCAGCGCAACGCTTCCAGTCCCCATTTTCTGCTGGGTGGCGTCTTGCAACACCTGCCAGCGGCGGCTCGCCGTTGAATTTAATTTGGCTTCCGCTGCTGGCTCACGCGATGCTTTGCCGCAATGACGACGTGCGGTACACCACTGAGCGCAGATAACCCAGGCTCTGCCTCGGCGCTGGACGACGATCGACGACAAGGCGCTCAAAGGCGATTTGCTAGCGCCGATAAGCGATGCCACGCCGAGCCTCATGGATGGCAGTCGCGACGCGTTTCGATCGTGGTCATCCGGCAACCGATCAGACCAGAATGAAGCCGCCGCCATGCTCAAGGCCACCGGCCTTACGGTATCGGACGCCTTCGGCCTGATGATGGTCAAGATTGCCAACGAAAAAGTATTGCCCTTCGAATCGGCTGATGTCCCAATGAGGAAACCGTCGAGGCGATAATGGCTGCGCGGCGCGGCGAGGTGACCCACCGTAGGCTCGCCGGGGAAGTCGCTTGCGAACCTGAATGCGGATTGCTGCAGGCGGATTGCCGCACCGCCTGACGCAGCGCTATTCGCTCAGGTATACTCGGCCCCTCCTGCGGGCCACCTTCCCCCGGCCCGTGCGTGGATGGCGGACGTCTCGGCGGTTTTTCCCCTAGCCCGCCCGGCGTTACAAGAAGAGGAGGCGCGCTAACGCGACGTGCGCTCCGCGTATGTGCGCGCCTCGTAGGGGGAGCCAATGGGTTCCGACATCGTTCTCGCAGTCGGCGACGGCGGCCGCCGCATGACGGAGCTGGCGGCTGTCACGGGCATATCACCGTCGTCAGC
Organism: Alphaproteobacteria bacterium; assembly: GCA_017353855.1. Lineage (GTDB taxonomy): Bacteria > Pseudomonadota > Alphaproteobacteria > ATCC43930 > CGMCC-115725 > AP-15. The sequence continues at coordinate 521 of JAFMSA010000391.1, read as the reverse complement.
GAAGCGTCTCGCCCAGCGACATCGCTGGGGGCGACAGGTTGGCAACGACGGCGTCCCCCGGGTGACAGTGCCGTTCTCGGCTCTCGTTAACACGGCGAAATCCAAGGAAAAGAGTGTCGTTCCCGACATCGAACCGATGTCACCGGCGGCAGGGCGACAGACCCGGTGACTGTCACCGATCACGACGCTCCTGCTGTCATCCCGGCGACAGAGCAGCTCGCGCGGGCGGTCGAAACGCTCCGCGAGCAACTGACGATTGCGAACGGGCGAGCCGATCGGGCCGAGCAACGAGTCGGTGAGCAGCAGGAAATGATTCGGCATCTTCGAGGTCTGCTCGCCGAGGAGCGGCGCCGGGTGATCGAGATCCTGACCGGCCGGCGGGTGCTGCCGTGGTGGCGCCGCTTGTTTCGGTGAGGCGTCACCGTCGCCGGCGATACGACCCCTGCTCGGCGGCTCTAGTGCGCTCACTCGAAGGCGACGAGCAATCGGGATACCAGTTCTCGCTATCAGCAGCCATGACA
>JAFMSA010000934.1 GCA_017353855.1 Alphaproteobacteria bacterium | reverse complement strand
CACATGGCAGTGAATGTCGAGAGTGAACCATTTGCCGCGGGCATGCGCCGGACCCGGGAAGCGGCCCGGGATGGCCGCACCCGGCGGCAGGCATTTGAACAGCATTTCGCGCCCCCTCTCCTCGATTCGGGCCATCCTGGGCAGATTCTCGCAACGCGGCAAGCGGACCCGTGGGAGCAGAATATGCATTAAATCCGGAAAGCAAATGAGGACAAATTTGTGCCGGCTCGATATCGCTCAACCGTACCTCGACCGTCGCGCTCCCGATGATGTGCCATGGGACAAGGCGCAAGCCTGTAACGGTTTCGGCGATGATCCGCGAGGCGCTGCGGGCACGCGGGCACTAAACTAATAGAATGGGAAAGTCCGTGCCGGGGGCGCGCCCGGGCGTCAATTCGGATTGATCATCTGCGAGCGGGCGATGCGGGGCTGCGCGGCCTGCCTGGCGGCAGCGCGGTCCTCAGCCATCCCTTCGTGATCGGCGAACTCGCCCTCGGCCGCCTTCGCCGGCCCGCCCTGATGCTCAACGCGAAGCGGCAGTTGCTCTCTCGACGAGGAAGCCTGCGCAGAGGATGGATGCCCATTTGCCGGCGGCTGCCGGGCTGGCCGTCGATGCACGGCCCGTAAAGTAACCAAGCCCGGCTTGTGGCGGCGGAGGATTGACAAGCGGCTCAGGCCGCCGCGTCTTCCTCGTCCTGCTCGCTCTCGCGCGGCCCGGAGTCCTTGCCCTTGGCTGCGGAGTCGCGGTCAACCAGCTCGATCAGCGCCATTGGCGCGTCGTCGCCGTAACGGTAGCCGGCCTTGACGATACGAGTGTAGCCGCCCGACCGGTTTGTGTAGCGCTCCGCCAGGGTCGTCATCACCTTATTGGCGAGGCCCGTATCCTGCAGCGCCGCGATCGCGCGGCGGCGATTGGCGAGACCGCCATGTTTGCCGAGCGTGATCAGCCGCTCGACGATCGGGCGCAGATCCTTCGCCTTTGGCAGGGTTGTCCGGATCTGCTCGTGCTTGATCAATGCTGCGGCGAGGTTCTCGAACATCGCCTTGCGATGGGCGGATGTACGGCTGAAGCCGCGGCCGTGAAGGCGATGGCGCATCGGATCCTCAATAGGGTTCGTCGAGGCGTTTGGCCAGTTCCTCGATATTCTCCGGTGGCCAATTCGGAATCTCCATGCCGAGATGGAGGCCCATCTGCGCCAGGACTTCCTTGATCTCGTTCAGCGATTTGCGCCCGAAATTCGGGGTCCGCAGCATTTCGGCTTCGGATTTCTGAACGAGATCGCCAATGTAGACGATGTTGTCGTTCTTGAGACAGTTGGCCGAGCGTACCGACAACTCGAGCTCGTCGACCTTGCGCAGCAAATTCTTGTTGAACGGCAGCTCGCTCGGGCGCACCTCTTCGGAGGGGTGGCGCGGCTCCTCGAAATTGATGAAGAGCTGGAGCTGGTCCTGTAAAATACGCGCCGCCAGCGCTACCGAGTCTTCCGGGGTCACCGCACCATTGGTCTCGACCC
>JAFMSA010000390.1 GCA_017353855.1 Alphaproteobacteria bacterium | reverse complement strand
GATCGGGAGCTAACTCCCAAGGAGGAATTAATTCGGACCGAATTTTACAACGACTTCCTGCTGCCGCAGGATATTCATACGGTGCTGAGAACGTACGTCCTGGCGGAGGACGATTGGCAGGCCGTTATCAGCGTAGGTCGCTCGTTGCGCCAGGGAGAGTGGGAGTATGAACACCTCGATCTCCTACGGCGTGTTGCGCCGCATCTTCGTCGTGCCGCTCAACTCAACCTTCGCCTCGGCCGCGCGCGATTCTACGAGGAGAGCTCAGCCGAGGTGCTGAACAATATCGCCTCCGCGGTCATCATCGTTACGGGCTATGGCAAGATCTTGTTCGCCAATCGCGCTGCAGAAGCCATCGTTGCTGCCGGGGACGGGATCAGCATCGATGCAACGGGACTTCGCGCCGCTGAGCAGCAGCAGAGTTCAGCCTTGCGAAAGCTTATCTCGGCGGCGGCGACAGGCGGTACCGACCCCAACATCGCCAGCGGCGTGCTCTCGCTGTCGCGTCCATCAGGACGGCGGCCCTTGGCCGTACTGGTCGCCCCCTTGCATGTCACGGCCGGGTGGTTCGTCAACCGGGAACCACGCGTGATTGTGTCCGTGGTTGATCCGGAGCGTGCCCCGATCGTGCCGGAAAAATATCTTCAACATCTCTATAATCTGACACCGGCAGAAGCCGCTGTCGCAGCGCGCATTCTCCGCGGTGAGGGGCTGCAAGCTGTCGCCGACAGCTTACGGATCGCCCTTGCGACCGTGTGCACGCATCGGCAGCGCGTGTTCGAAAAGACCGGGACCAAGCGCCAGGCGGAATTCATCCGCGTCATCCTCGAAGGTGCGGGTGGCGTCGGGCTAGAGCGGCTCGCATAGCGGACGAGGCCAGGAGGTACCCCGATCTGATCGGCGTGGTGTGACGATGGATCCCCCTCCGCAATTACAAAATCAGCTCTGGTCATCCGTTCGGATGACGACAAACACTCGGAGCTTACCTAAACTATGCTAGCTCGGCTACTCGTGAACCGCTACTACATCCCTCCATTGGGAGGGAGACGATGCGCGTGTGGTCACGAGAACGCGTGTGGCGGCTACGCCTTGCGGCGTCCTGCTGGTCGCGGAGACCGGCGGGCCAGGATTGGTCGAGCGGCGGGGCCTATCCGGTTCACACCGTAGGTTGCGTGCGGCAACTGCCATGCGCGGCGTGATGCGGCAGGGAAGAGCCTCCGCGAGAGGATCGGATCGCCTATGGCGGATCATAATTGGCAGCTTCCCGAGGGGTGCGAGTGTCGGCGCGGAATAATTGTGCAGCGAGTGGCAGCGTCACCGCCGAGGTGACGGAACCCGCAGGCGGACAGCAGCGATGGACCCAACACGCTGGCTAGAAGGTCTGGGTCTCCAACAGTACCAGCACGCCTTCCGCAAAGGCGACATCGACGCCGCCGTCCTGCCGGAGCTTACGGCGGACGATCTGACCGCTCTCGGGGTGACTTCCATCGGGCACCGTCGCAAGCTTCTCGCCGCGATAGCCGACCTCAGGCCTGGGCACCGAACAGCGCCGGATTTACGGGTGGCAGCCGGCACTACGACGGTCTCGCCCACGCTCAAGCCCGTAGCTGATGCAGAACGCCGGCAAGTCACTGTCATGTTCTGCGATCTGGTCGACTCGACAGCGCTCTCATTGCAGCTTGATCCCGAGGATCTCTGGCAAGTGATGGGTGCGTATCACAGCTGTGTTGCCCAGATCGTGGGCCGCTACGATGGCTTTGCCGCCAAATACATGGGCGATGGCGTGCTCGTTTATTTCGGTTATCCGCAGTCCCACGAGGATGATGCCGAGCGAGCAGTGCGGGCCGGTTTGGCACTGGTCGACGCGGTGGCCGCGATCGCGACGGCGGATAGGAAGCTCTTGGTGCGCATCGGCATCGGCACCGGGATTGTCGTCATCGGCGATCTGATCGGCGAGGAGCGGGCGGTCGTCGGCGAGACGCCGAACCTTGCCGCACGCTTGCAAGCCCTCTCCGAGCCCAACACGGTCGTGATCGGACCAAGAACGCGACGGCTTCTCGGTGACCTCTTTGAATACCGCGATGTCGGCTCCGTCGAGCTCAAGGGCTTCGCCGAGCGGCTTCAAGCATATCAAGTGCTCAGGCCGAGCGCGACAGAGAGCCGGTTCGAGGCGTTGCACGCATCGACGTTGAGCCCGCTGGTCGCCCGCGACCAGGAGATCAACCTCTTGTTGCGATGCTGGGCCCGCGCGAAGGCTCGCAAGGGTCAGGGCGTGCTGGTCTCCGGCGAAGCCGGAATCGGCAAGTCGCGCATTGTCGCGGCATTGCGGGAACGCCTGCATGCTGAGCCGCATCTCCGGCTACGCTATTTCTGCTCGCCCTATCACGAAGGCAGCGCGCTGTTCCCGTTTGTCGACCACCTCGGCAGGGCAGCCGGGTTCGCTCGCGATGATACTCCCCCGACCAAGTTGAGCAAGCTCGAGACCATGCTGGCCCGCGCCATGACACCGGGCGAGGATATCGCATTCTTCGCCGATCTGCTGTCATTGCCGGGCTCGGCGCGCCACCCGCTGCCTGACCTCAGTCCGCAGCGCAAGAAGGAGCGAACTCTGGAAGCATTGATCCGGCTGCTGGAAGGCTTGGCGCGCCAGCAGCCAGTACTCATGGTTTTTGAGGACGCACATTGGAGCGACCCGACCTCTCGTGAGCTACTCGACTTGACCGTCGAGCACCTCCGCAGTTTGCCGGTGCTGCTGATCGTGACCTGCCGGCCTGAGTTCCAGCCCAGTTGGGCCCGCCAGCCGCAGGTGACGATGCTGACGCTCGATCGGCTCGACTGGCCTGACCGGACGGCCTTGGTAACGCAAATAGCCGGACGCAAGGCTCTGCCTGATGAGGTGATCCACCAGATTGCCGATCGCACCGACGGCGTGCCGCTGTTTATCGAGGAATTGACTAAGAGCGTGTTGGAGAGCGGCCTGTTGCGTGAGGAGGCGGACCGCTACGTGCTCGAAACGGCATTGCAGCCATTCGCGATCCCGACGAGTTTGCACGCCTCGTTGCTGGCACGCCTCGATCGCTTGGCGTCGGCGCGATCGGTGGCGCAGACCGGTGCCGCGATCGGACGCTGGTTTTCCTATAGGCTGCTGCATGTCGTCTCCCCCCTTCCCGAGGACGAACTGCAAGCTGCTCTCAGGCGCTTGGTCGCTTCCCAGCTGGTCTCCCAGCGAGGCACACCGCCCGACGCGGTCTATGCCTTTAGGCACGCTTTGGTCCAGGACGCGGCGCACGGCAGCCTGCTGCGCGGTACCCGCCAGCAATTACACGCGCGGATCGCCAGAGCGCTCGAAACCCATTTCCCCGAATTGATGAACACCCAGCCAGAACTCTTCGCTCAGCATTATGCCGAGGCCGGGCTGGTCGAACAGTCCGCCACCCATTGGGGCAGGGCGGGTCGTGGCTCCGCCGCCCGCTCGGCGATGGCGGAGGCGGCAGCGCAATTTCAACAGGGGTTGGACCAGCTGGCGCTGTTACCGGATACCCCCAAACGGCAGCGGCAGCAGTTGGAATTTTTGAGTGCCTTGGGTGCGGCGTTGATGGCCGCCAAAGGCCAAGCGGCGCGGGAAGCCGGGGATGCTTATGATCGTGCGCGAGAACTGTGGGTGCAGCTTGGCTCGCCCTCGCAGTTCCTTCATGTTCCCTACGGGCAGTCGGTCTACCTTATGTACCGCGGCGAATTGGATCGGGCAATCCGTCTAGACCAGGATCTGCTACATCTGAGCTATCAGCGCAACGATTCCGCCGGGGTGATGATAGGCCACTATGCCTCCGGTCGAAACCAGATGTATGCGGGCAAGTTTACATCATCCCGATCACATCTCGAACAGACACTTGCGCTTTATGATCCCGTCTCCCACCGCTCGCTTGTACAACAGGCCAGATTCCACCTACAGCCGCTATCACAGGCATACTTGGGTATCGTATTGTATTGTCTCGGCTTTCCGGACCAGGCGTTGGCACGGAGCAGTGCAGCCATTGTTGCAGCTCGACGACTGGCTCATCCGCCGTCTTTGGCTGTAATCTTGGTATTGGACACTAGGCTGCATTTGCTTGTCGGAGATGACCCAGTCGTCGACGAGCGGGCAGGCCAGCTGGTGGCGGTCACGACCGAGCAAGGTTTCTCCTTCTGGCGTGCGCAGGGAACGATATATCGCGGATGGGTCAAGGTGAAGAATGGTAATGTGACGGAGGGAATATCTCTTCTGCGCAGCGGTTCGGCGGCTCATCGTGCCACCGGGGCGGAGACGGTGGGCCCCTATTTCAATGCCCTCCTAGCCAGCGCATACGAGATCTCAGGGAAAATTGAAGAGGCCTTGGTCCAATTAGATGATGCTTTGCAGACCATTGAAAGAACAGGAGAGCGCTGGTTCGAAGCGGAGCTCCATCGGCACAAGGGTCAGTTGTTGCTGCAGCGAGGGCATTCCCAGGCCGCCGAGGGCCTTTACCGCAAAGCCGTCAGCGTCGCCAAGGAACAGCAGGCCAAGCTCTGGGAATTGAGGGCCGCCACGAGCCTTGCTCGGCTCCGCCACCACCAGGGCCGCCACGACGAAGCCCGCGACCTCCTCGCGCCGATCTACGGCTGGTTCACCGAAGGGTTCGACACGCCCGACCTCAAACAGGCAAAAGCGCTGCTCGACGAACTCAGTGCGTAGTCGAACTTGGCTTCTACAATCTCGTCGCCAGCAGCGGTCCGGACCGGACCCCAAACGGCTGTTTTTGGGCACCGCGTTACGAATGCCGCCCTACCTCGCTGCTGCTCGGTCGCACCTTCAATGGCAGCCAAGGGGCATGAAGAGCGGGTCGGCGCCGTCACGATTGAGCGGCTGCCGTC
>JAFMSA010000933.1 GCA_017353855.1 Alphaproteobacteria bacterium | reverse complement strand
AAGCGGCCCTGCCCCTCGACGCCGTCTACATCTGCTCGCATGGTGCCGGGCTGACGACCGAGGAGGACGATCCGGACGGCGTCTTATTCGCGAGCGTGCGCGCGATAGTCGGTCCGGGCGTGCCGATCGCCGCAACCCTGGACCTGCACGCCAATGTCTCCGAGCGCATGGTCCAATCAATCGACGTCTTTATCGGCTACCGGACCAATCCGCATCTCGACATGCGCGAACGCGGCGCCGAAGCGGCTTCGGCGATCCGCGAGATGCTGCGCGGCGTCAAGCCGCAGCGCGCGTTTCTCCGGCTGCCGATCGTGCCGCCGACGGTGACGATGCTGACTGCAAGCGGCCCCTATGCCGAGATGATCGAGTTCGCTCAGCGCCGCATGAGCCCGGAAATCATGAACGCCTCGGTTATGGGAGGATTTGCTTTTGCCGATACAGCGAAAAACGGCCTCTCGATCGTCGTGACGGCGCGGCACGACCGGCACGCCGCGGAAAGCCTGGCACGCGAGATCGCCGAACTCGGCTGGGCCAATCGCGCGCGTTTTTATCCCCGGCTCACCTCCCTCGACGAGGCCCTTAAGCGGGCCGTGACGGTCGGCCGTGATCCCACGCTCGCAGCCGTCGCCTTTGCCGATGTTGCCGATAATCCCGGTGGCGGCGGGCGCGGCAACACGACATTTCTGCTGCGCGCGTTTCTCGAGGCCGGCGTGTCGAACGCGCTGCTCGGCGTCTTCTTTGACCCCGAGCTTGCCTCCGAGGCACACCGGCGCGGGGTCGGCGCCAGCTTCGAAGCGCACTTCAACCGGTCCGAAACCACCCGCTTCTCCGAGCCCTACACCGCCCCCGTCACGGTAGCTGCGCTCACCAGCGGCCATTGCGTCGGACGGCGCGGTATCTATGCGGGGCTGCGGCTTGAGCTCGGGCCTTGTGCTGCGCTCAAGCTGGGCGGGATCACGGTCGTTGTGATCTCGCATCGCGTGCAATGCGCGGACCCGGTCTTTTTCGAGATGATGGGGCTGGAGATCGGCCAGGCGCGCTCGATTGTCGTCAAATCGCGGGGACATTTCCGCGGCGGCTTCGATGAGTTCTTCGGCCCGGAGCAAATCATCGAGGTCGACCTTCCCGGCCTGACCTCGCCGATGCTGAACCGCTTTGATTGGCAGCGTCTGCCGAGGCCAGTCATCCCGCTCGACGACAACGTCGAATGGGTCAGACCCTAACTCAGCCTCGTCGATAAGTCGGGCCGATCAAGCCGACCGGTTTTGCCTATTGGAATTAAACCGGCGCAGCGGCGATCTAGTGCGCTGGGACGGCAGACACCCTACCAACCGGACGGGTCGGGATAACCCTTCGTCCGATCGGCCATTGCCGGCTCAGCAAGCCGGCGACTTCCACTGCCTGCCAGATGAAACCGAGGGCTAACATGAAAAGCTTGTTGCTTGCAGGTGTCGCTGCGGCATTCGCTGCCGGCACGTATTTCCCGCCTGCGATGGCGCAGCCAACCCCCTTTTCTC
>JAFMSA010000389.1 GCA_017353855.1 Alphaproteobacteria bacterium | reverse complement strand
GCTTGAACATCAGGACGTCATTCGGCTGGTCGCCTATCGTGGCGATCTCCGCGGCCGGCACGGCCAGGTGAGCGGACAGATAAGCGACCACCGCCCCCTTGTTCGCATCCTTGTGCGTGACGTCGAGGTAATAGGGCTGCGAGCGGTTCGCCGTCGCGCGGTGACCGAAGGCGGCCTGCGCATCCGCCTCGCAACGCCGGACCCGGTCAAGATCGTCGCTGACGCCGACGATCTTGGCGACCGTGTCCAGCCTGCCGTCGAAATCCGTCACGACCGTCGGCTCGAATTTGACGGTCCAGGCTTCCCGCGCCACGTGCGGGGCGCCCGACTTGGTGATCAGCCAGTCATTGCCGCTATAGATCCAGGCATCGAGGCCATGCTCGCGAATGAGCGCGAGGGCCTGGCGGGTGATGTCGGGTTCCACGGTCTTCTGTTCGACGATCGACAGGTCTCGCTTGACGAACAGCCCGCCGTTGAAGCCGGCGATCGGCGTTACCAGAGCGAGCGCGTCAAACAGCATGGCCATGCCGCGCGGCGGCCGGCCGCTGGTGATGGCGAAGCGGATGCCGGCGCGGTGCAATGCCTGAACGGCGGCCTGCGCGTGTTGCGTCAGAACCTTCCGTTCGGTCACAAGCGTGCCGTCGACATCCGCAACCACCAGGGAGATCTTGCGTCTTTCGCCCATCTGGGCCTCCGTGTATTCGGTCAATCGAGGGGCCGCCAGACGCGGCCGTCGCGCGCCAGCAGCTCGTCGGCCGCGGTTGGGCCATTGCTGCCCGCGGCGTAGTTCGGAAAATTCTGCAGGGGATTGTTCGCCCAGGCATCGAGGATCGGCTGCACCGCCTGCCAGCCCGCCTCGATGTTGTCGGCGCGCTGGAACAGCGTCGCATCGCCGATCATGCAGTCGTAAATCAGCGTCTCGTATCCGGTGCTGGGCGCCAGATTGAAATGGTCCTTGTAGGCGAAATTCATGCTGACACTGTCCAGCATGACAGTCGGGCCGGGCCGCTTGGCGGCGAACTGGAGCGCGATGCCCTCCTCGGGCTGGATGCGCAGGATCATCCAGTTGGGATGCAGCCGCTCCACGTCGGTGCCGCGAAACAACGTAAATGGCGCCTGGTGGAAGCGGATGGCGATCTCCGTCAACCGCCGCGTCATGTATTTGCCGGTGCGCAAATAGAACGGCACGCCGGCCCAGCGCCAGTTGTCGACATTCAGCTTGCAGGCCATGAACGTCTCGGTCGCCGAGTCCGGCGCCACATCGGGCTCTTGCCGATAGGCGTTGGCCGGCTTGCCGAGCACGGCGCCCGCCGCGTACTGGGCGCGCACGGCGTTCTGCAACGCCTCCGCCTCCGACATCGGGCGTATCGCCTGGATGACCTCGGCCTTTTTCACCCGGACGGCATCGGCGTCGAACGAAATCGGCGGCTCCATTGCCGTCATCGCCAGCAACTGGAACAAATGGTTGGGAACCATGTCCCTGAGCGCGCCGGTCGTCTCGTAGAATTTGCCGCGCCGCTCGATGCCGACCGTCTCGGCCGCCGTGATCTGGATATGGTCGATATGGTCGCGATTCCAGATCGGCTCGAACAATCCATTGGCAAAACGCAGCGCCATCACGTTCTGCACCGTTTCCTTGCCGAGGAAATGGTCGATCCGATAGATCTGGCTCTCGCTAAGCGTCTTCAGGATGTCGGCGTTCAGCGCCCGGGCGGAAGCAAGGTCGTGGCCGAACGGCTTCTCGATCACAACCCGGCGCCACTGCCCCTGTTGCTCGTTGGCCAGGCCCGCGGCTCCGAGACCGGATACTGCGACGCTGAAGAAACGATCGGCGACCGCGAGGTAGAAGAGATAATTGCCGGCAGTGCCCGCCTTCTTGTCCAGCTCGGCGAGATGATCGCCGAGCCGCCGATAGGTCCCCGGGTCATTCAAATCGCCCTGGAGATACGTCATGCGGTCGGTCAGCCAGTGCCATGCAGCCTGGTCGAGCTGGTCGACGTGAAACTCGCCGCCGCCCTGGACAACGAACTGGTTCATCATCTCGCTCAGGCCCTGGCTCCACTCTGCCGCCGTCTTCGCCGCCAGATCGACGCCGACGAGCCGAAACTGCTCGGGCAAACGTTTGGCGCGGACCAGGTCGTAGAGCGACGGCACGACCAGGCGCTTGGTAAGGTCGCCAGCGGCGCCGAAGATCACCATGGCGCAGGGCGGCGCCACCATCGCGCTGTCTCCCGCAACCGCAGCCGCGTCGCTCTCTCGCGTCATTGCTTGCCTCCCAGCATCTCCCGCGCGAGATCGACGACCTGCTCGGGCTCAAAGCCAAACTTCCGCTGCAGCTCCTTGAGCGGCGCGGAGGCGCCGAAGGTTTCCATGCCGATGACCCGGCCGGCCGTACCGACATAGCGGTCCCATCCCAGAACCGATCCCTGCTCGACGGCGATGCGCGCCGTGACCTCGGTCGGCAGCACGCTCTCCCGGTAGGACTGCGGCTGGTGCTCGAAGATGTCCCAGGAGGGCATCGAGACCACGCGGGAACGGATCCCTTCGGGCGCCAGCGCTTCATGCGCCTCGATGACCAGAGAGACCTCGCTGCCCGACGCGATCAGAATGATCTCGGGCGGGCCGCCCGGCGCGTCTGCCATGACATAGGCGCCCCGCGCAATGCCGGCGGCCGAGGCGTATTTGCGGCGATCGAAGGTCGGCAGCGGCTGGCGCGACAGCGCGATCACCGCCGGCTGGTGGCGCAGCTGCACGACGTAGCGATAGGCCTCGACGACCTCGTTGGCGTCGGCCGGCCGCAGCACGACCAAGCCGGGAATGGCGCGCAGCGAGATCAGCTGCTCGACCGGCTGATGCGTCGGTCCATCCTCGCCATCGCCCATCGCGTCATGGGTGAAGACGAAAATGGTCGGAAGCTCCATCAGAGCGGAAAGGCGGATGGCCGGCCGGGCATAATCGCTGAAGATGAAGAAGGTTGCCCCGAAGGGGCGCAGCTTCGACAGTGACAGACCGTTGACGACCGCCGCCATAGCATGCTCGCGGATGCCGAAATGGAGGTTGCGGCCTCCGGCATTCGCGACGTCGAACTCCCCCGCGCCGGCGAATTTCAGGGTCGTCTTGTTCGACGGGCCAAGATCCGCCGATCCGCCCAGGAACCACGGAATGTTCTGGGCGAGCCTGTTCAGCACCTCGCCCGAGGCGTCGCGCCCGGCGATTCCCTTGGGATCGGGCGAAAAGCTCGGCAGGTCGCGGTGCCACCCCGGCGGCAGCTCGCGCCGCTGCATCTGCTCGATCTCCGTCGCTAGCTCCGGGAAATCCCGGCGGTAGGCGGCAAACAACGCTTCCCAACCGTCGCGCGCCGCGGCGCCGCGTGCGCCGATCCCGGCATCGAAGTGCTCGCGCACCCCGTCGGGAACGAGAAACTTGGCATCTTCCGGCCAGCCGTAGGCGCGCTTGGTCAGGCGCACCTCGTCCTCGCCCAGCGGCTCACCGTGTGCCGCCGCCGTGTCGATCTTGTGCGGCGAGCCATAGCCGATGTGGCTGTCGAGAATGATCAGAGTCGGTCGGCCCTTGGTCTGCCGGAAAATCCCCAGCGCGTGCTCGATCCGCTCCAGATCGTTGGCGTCGCCGACGCGCAGCACGTTCCAACCGTACGCCAGGAAGCGCGTCGCGACGTCCTCGGTGAAGGCGATGCGCGTATTGCCTTCGATCGTGATGTGGTTGTTGTCGTAGATCCAGCAGAGATCGTCGAGGCCGAGATGACCGGCCAGCGAGGCCGCCTCCGAGCCAACCCCTTCCATCAGGCAGCCGTCGCCGCAGACCGCATAGATGTCGTAGTCGAAAACGTCGAAGCCGGGCCGGTTGTAGCGGCCGGCAAGCCACTTGCGTGCGATTGCCATGCCGACGCTGGTGGCGATGCCCTGGCCGAGCGGACCGGTCGTCATCTCGACTCCGGACACCCAGTGATATTCCGGATGCCCCGGCGCTTTGCTGTCCAGCTGGCGGAAATGGCGGATGTCGTCGAGGGTGACCGATGGCTTGCCCAGATGTTCGTAGTCCGCGTTCACCGCTCGTGTCCCCGTCAGATGCAGGACGGACCACAGCAGCATCGAGGCATGGCCGTTCGACAGAATGAAGCGGTCACGATTTGGCCAGATCGGATCCTGCGGATCGAAGCGCATGATCCGGTTCCACAGCGTATAGACCATCGGCGCCAATGCCATTGGCGTACCTGGGTGGCCCGACTTTGCCTGCTGGACTGCGTCGATCGAGAGCGTGCGGATCGTGTTGATTGCCAGTTGATCGAGCGCTTGCTTGGTCATGTCACCGGATTCCCTTTCCTGATTGCGCTCCTCGGTCGGCTACGATCCGGCCGGTTTCTCGAGATGCCCGCCGAACTCGTAGCGCATCGCGGAGAGCAGCTTGTCGGCGAAGTCCGCCTCGCCGCGCGAGCTGAAGCGCTCATAAAGGGCAGATGACAGAACATGTGCCGGCACGCCTTCGTCGATCGCGGCTTTGATGGTCCACCGGCCTTCGCCGGAATCCGATACCCGGCCCGCGAAGCCCGACAACCCCGGATCCTTGATCAGCGCCGCTGCCGATAGATCGAGCAGCCAGGAGGCGATCACGCTGCCGCGGCGCCAGACTTCCGTAATGTCCGGCAAGTTCAGATCGTATTGATAATGTTCGGGATCGCGCAGTGGCGTCGTCTCCGCGTCGACGGCCCCGCCCTCGTTGCCGATATCGGCAGCCTTGAGGACGGCAAGACCTTCGGCGTAGGCCGCCATCAGGCCGTATTCGATGCCGTTGTGCACCATCTTCACGAAATGGCCGGCGCCGTTCGGTCCACAGTGCAGATAGCCGTCCTCGGCGGTTCCGTTCGCCTTCTCGCGTCCGGG
>JAFMSA010000388.1 GCA_017353855.1 Alphaproteobacteria bacterium | reverse complement strand
CGACACCGGCGACGATCTCGCGGTCGCGTTCGAGCGCAATCGAGATCGCGAAATGCGGGATCCCGTGCAAAAAGTTTGTCGTCCCGTCGAGCGGATCGACGATCCAGCGATTCCGTGGGTCGGACCCCGGCTCCGCCCCGCCCTCCTCGAACAGCAGCGCATAGCCCGGGCGCGCCTTCTTCAGCTCCGCTTTGATGATCCGCTCGGCCTTGAGATCGGCCGCCGAGACGAACTCGCCCGGCCCCTTCAGCGAGACCTGCAAGTGTTCGACCTCGCCAAAATCCCGCAGCAGGCCGCGCGCTGCCTTCAGCGCAGCGTTCCCCATGACGTTCAAGATCGGCGAGCGTACAGCCATCCGACAATCCTGTTGCTGAACAGCGTTGACGCTCAGTCCTTCGCACGCTCGAGATAGCTGCCGTCGGCGGTGCTGACGACGATGCGAGTGCCGGGGCCGATATGCGGCGGGATCATCACACGGCGTCCGTTCTCGAGCTTGCCGGGCTTGTAAGAGGAGGAGGCCGTCTGCCCGCGCACGACCGGGTCGGCCTCGACGACCTCCATCACCACATTGGGCGGCAATTCGACCGAAATCGGCGAACCCTCATGGACCATGACATTGCACACCATGCCGTCGCGCAAAAAATCGGCGGGCTCGCCGATCGTCTCGCGCGGGATCGAGATCTGCTCGAAAGTGTCGTTGTCCATAAAGGTCGCCTGGCCGTTCTCCGTGAACAGGAACTGCATTTCCTTTTCGTCGAGGCGAGCGCGCTCCACGGTCTCCTGGGTTCGAAAGCGCTCGTTTAGCTTGGTGCCGCCGCGCAGGTCGCGCAGCTCGACCTGGGCAAAAGCACCGCCCTTGCCGGGCTGCACGAGCTCGCGCTTCAGCACGAGCCAGAGTTTGTTCTGGTGCTCGAGAACATTGCCCGGCTTGATGTCGATAGCGTTGATCTTCATTGGCAGGATCTCGCGAAAGGGAATTCTGTCGGGCGGAAACTTAACATAGGTCGGCTGACCGGCGGGAACGAGAGCAGACGATGCATGAGTGGTGGCGGCCCGACCGGCTCGCATTACGGCGCTCGCGGCTCGAGCAGCGACGGCGCATCCTGGGGGCGGTTCGCAGTTTCTTCGACGAGCGGGATTTTGTCGAGGTCGACACCCCGGCGATCCAGGTGAGCCCGGGGCTCGAGCCGCATCTCCAGGCTTTCGCGACCGAGCTGCACGACCCGCAGGAGAGCAGCGTTCTGCGGCGCTATCTCCATACCTCACCCGAATATGCGATGAAAAAGCTGCTGGTGGCCGGGCTGCCGCGGATATGGCAGCTCGCCCACGTCTTTCGCGACGGTGAGCGCAGCGCGACCCATCATCCCGAATTCTCGATGCTTGAATGGTATCGCGCCGGTGCCTCCTACCGAGATCTGATGGCGGAATGCGCCGCACTCGTGCGCGTCTGCCAACAGGCGGCCGGGGCCGAAGCGTTGACGTGGCGCGGGCACACCGCCGATGCAGCGCGACAATGGCAGCGTATTGCGGTCGTCGAGGCATTTCACGAGCATTGCGGCATCGACCTCCTGGCTACGGCACCGGATCCCGACAGACCCGATGCCGCGCGGCTCGCCGCCGCCGCGGCGGGCGCCGGGATCACACCGCATCCCGGCGATGATTGGGAAACGCTGTTCTTCCGCATCTTTCTCGAGCGCATCGAGCCGCGTCTCGGCCGCGGCGCCCCGACGATCCTGTACGGCTACCCTGTCTCGATGGCCGCCTTGTCCCGGCGCCGCGCGGACGACCCGCGCCTCGCCGAGCGTTTCGAAGTCTATGTCTGCGGCCTCGAACTCGCCAACGCGTTTGGTGAGCTGACCGATCCGGCCGAGCAGCGCGCCCGCTTTGTCGCCGACCAGGCACGCAAGCGTGCGCTCTACGGCGAGACCTACCCGATCGACGAAGATTTTCTCGCTGCCCTCGAATGCGGAATGCCCGCTTGCGCCGGGATCGCGCTCGGCTTCGACCGCCTCGTCATGCTGGCGACCGGCGCCGGCGACATCGAGGAGGTCCTGTGGGCGCCGGTGCGCTGAGCCGGGCACATCCCTGATGAGACGGGAATTTTTTCTCCGGAACCGCCTCCGGATCACGAAGGCGCTGCAATAATGAGCCGATATCAAAGGCTTGCCGGCGATCTCTCGCACCCCTCCAAACGCGGATCTTGTATCCTGATCGGGACGCTGTTCGGTGAACCCGCCAAATTGGTCATGACAAATTGGTCATAAAACGCCGCTGCTTCGACTCAACGCGAGGGAAAATGGCCTCCCATTGCGGCAGGGCCAAGGCAGGCTCGCCCCGGCGACAGTCTTACGTCTCTAAACCTCCGTCGGAGAGAGGAAAGTCGCCACACCGATGTTGCGAACCTCCCCGGGCGGAAGCCCGAGGAGCTCCGACGGGCACCCGGAAACTCTCCGCGGCTCTCGCCACCGCATTGCGCGTCGGGTGCATCATCCGCGGCCTCGTCCCCGGGCCCATTCTCTTCGACGGACGATCCGTTCCGAGCCTCATCGCGTGGCGGACGCTTCCCGCTCGCAGCCCGCTCGCAGATTGATAGCACGCGCCGCCCGCCCGTCGCAGCAAGGGTCCGCCGGCCCGCCCTGCGTTGCCGGGATCGCATCGAATCCGTCATTGCGCGCCGGCACCCCTCAGCCTGCGCGCGACCGGCCTGTTAACCGGATCCTGCAGCTCGCAATCAATCGCCCGACCGGTCGCATTTACGCCGACCTTTTCGCCGGCGCTATCCTTTCCCCGCCCTTGCGCGCGGGGCTGCCGCGCGTCTGGATCAGGTCATGGAAAGGCGGATCCAGGCGCAAAAACGAGTGTTCGATCGCCGCGATTGCGCGTCTGCTCGGGTGCTCTAGCCAAAGTCGCCCGACCGAGAGCTTCCGTCGGGTGATGGGCTGATGCCCGGTCAGTTTCGGCGCCGGCTGAACGGAGAACACGATCGGCCACCCGCCGCGCACCCCATCGGGACGACCCCACGTCGCGTGCTCGGGGGTCTGCTTTCGCGGCGGCCGCAAAAGCGGCGGTGACGACTGCCGGGAAGTGTTCGATCGTCGGTTCAAGCCGCGCCCTGTGTGGGAGCGCCGGCGGAGATGGCGACCTCCGCAAAGCAGCCTCGCGGCCTCAGTGCTCGACCGAGCGGCTCCTCTTGTAGCAACATGCGGTTATGAAATTTCGGTACTCCATCGGTCGGGATGCACGGGTCAATGCGCTGCTCGGCGCCGGCCATTTCCTGTCCCACTTCTATCAGCTCTGCCTGCCGCCGGTATTCATCGCCTGGCAGCAGGCCTTCGGGGTTTCCTTCGCCGCACTTGGCCTCGCGATCGCGGTGATGTCGGCGGCGGCGGCGCTGCTGCAGACGCCGGTGGGATTTCTCGTCGATCGCTACGGTGCGCGGCCCTTCCTGGTCGGCGGGACCTTGCTGATGACATTGTCGATCGCGGCGATGGGGCTCGCCACCGCTTACTGGCAGGTCGTCGCGCTGGCTTTACTCTCCGGTGTCGGCAATTCGGTCATTCACCCGGCGGATTACGCGATTCTCAGCGGATCGGTGGTTCGCGCGAAATTGGGACGGTCCTTTGCGTTCCATACCTTCGTGGGCCATGTCGGATTTGCCGCCGCGCCGCCGGCAACGGCCGCATTGATGCTGCTGTTGGGCTGGCGCGGCGCGCTGATGTTGATCGGGCTGCTCGGCCTTCCGGTCGTGCTGGCAATCATCTGGCAGAGCCGCATCTTGATCGATGATACGCGCCGGCCGCACGACCGGGCTGAAACGGCAACATCCGGCGCCGCGCTGCTCGTGAGCCCGTCGGTGCTGATGTTCTTCGCATTCTTCATGGTCTCCTCGATGGCCGGCGCCGGCGTCCAATCCTGGTTGATCACGATCCTCCACCAGGTTCAGGGGCTCGATGTCGCGGCCGCCTCGTCGGCTTTGACGGGTTACATGGTCGGGATGATCGCCGGCGTGCTTGTCGGCGGCTGGGTAGCCGACCGCACTGATCGCCACCTGCCGTTCGTCATGGCTCTGACGGTAGGGGCAGCCGCGCTGCTGCTGCTCAGCGGCATCGTATCCTTGGCCGAATTGCCAGCCATCGGGGTTCTGTTCGGGGCCGGCATCATGACCGGGGCGAGCCGCACCCCGCGCGATGTGATGGTCAAGGACGCCGCACCGCCGGGTCAGATCGGCAAGGTGTTCGGTTTCGTGAGTTCCGGCATGTCCTTGGGCGCCGCCATTATGCCGGTGCCCTACGGGATGATCATCGATGCCGGAAGGCCGGATCTCGTTCTGGTCGTCGTTGCCGCTTTCTTGCTATTAAGCCTCTTCTGCGCCGGCGGTGCCCGCGTCGGGTCTCGTCGTGCGCCCGTGGCGGCCGCCGCAGGATGAGCGATGGAGGCCGGGAGGAATGTTAACGGGAGAGGGGCGATGCGCAGGGTAGGACCGAACTCGTTTACCGAAGTTTATTTCGCCGGCTGCAATCCGAGCTTTGTCGAGACGAGCGACGGCTATGTCATGATTGACTCGCCGCAGCAGCCGATCGATGCGGTACGCTGGCGCGAGCACATGGAAGATAAGGCGCCGATCCGTTACCTGATCAACACCGAGCCGCATGGCGACCACATCTCAGGCAATGCGTATTTCCCGAATGTGACGGTTGTCGGGCAGGTCAGATTGCAGGAGTGCTTCGAGCGCTATCTCGCGGCGTTCGGCACGCTCGAGGAAAAGCGCGAGCGCTTCAAGCAAACCGACCCCGACAGCGTCTGGCTCGTCGGGCATCCGGACTACCTGGCCTCGAACCCGCCTACGATGACGTTTACCGACAAGCTGAGCGTGCATGTCGGAAACCACACCTTCAACATCATCCA
>JAFMSA010000932.1 GCA_017353855.1 Alphaproteobacteria bacterium | reverse complement strand
TCGTAGGTGCCGCACACGGCGAAGTTGCGCACGACTTCGTCCGAGATCTCGGCCGGCATCTCATTCCAGCGGTTCGCGACCGACATTGCGTGCAGTCTGAGCCCGAGCTCCTCGAGCCCGTGCAACGCCAGGACCGGCGTGTAAGTGCGGGTCGCGCCGTAAAACGCCACCCGTCTGCGCACCCGCTCCATACCGTCGACGACTGCTTGCGCATCGGGGCCCGTGACGAGGAACCCGCCGCCGAACACATCGAAATTCTCCCGCCGGCGTCCGCTGCGCCGCAGACCCTCCTCGATGCGCGGGAGGGCGACTGCCTCGAGATAGCGGCGCGAGCAAAGGGGATGCAGACGCACCCCGTCGCACACCTCGCCGGCTGCCCGCAGCATGGCCTCGCCTACAGCAGCGATCGTGACCGGCACCATCGGGAGCCCCGTCGGTTCCGGCGAGAAATCCGGCGTCATCAGAGTGAGCCTGTAATGCTCCCCTTGATAATCGAGCTTTCCGCCAGTCTCCCAGCAGCGCCAGATTGCCCGAAGCGCCCGGACGTAATCCCGAAGCCGCGGGGCGGGCGCGCTCCACGGGATGCCAAAGCGGCGCTCGTTGTGACCCTTCACCTGACTGCCCAACCCCAGGACGAAGCGGCCGTTCGAGTTCGCCTGCAGATCCCACGACTGGTGCGCGATGACGGTCGGGCTGCGGGGGAATGCCACGACGATCGACGGGGTGAGGGCGATACGCTCGGTGGCAAGGGCGGCAAAGGCCAGAGGGGCGAAGACATCATGTCCCAGCTCGACCGTCATCACCGCATCGAACCCGGCGGTCTCCGCCGCCGCTGCGCAAGGCGCCGCATCGCGCCAGTTCGTCATCGGCAACATCGTAAAGACGCGCATCGTCTCAACTCCTCTGCATAGCGAGAACCGGTATCATCGGCGCTCAATGGCGACCACGGGAACGCGCGCGTTACCCCCTTATCCGATGACCCGATCTTCGAACTCGCAGACGTCCCGCTGCAATCCGGGCTGTCTGATCGTCGGCTGGGCGGCCAATGATCCGCGCCGTGACCTCCGGGCGATGATCCGGAACTGGCAGCACGCGGACATCAGCGCGAACGAACTCTGCGGGGGTGACCTGCCCAAGGCGCTCCGCGCAGTTTCCGCCGATGCGCTGATCATGCCAGGCGCGAGCGGCCCCTACTTCACTCTCGCCGACAACAAATCTCGCACATCAGACAAGCCGCGCCGCGCCCCCGGTCCCGTCGATCTGGGGCACCGCGCCGGCAACCCTGCGCAGAACCCGCTAGACGACGGTTTCATCGATCGCCGCGGTGGAGGAACTGCTGGACCGGTAGCCCGGTAAGAATCCCATGCCAGCTCGAACTCGAAGCCGCAAAGCCGGAGCGCCTCGATCGAACGTGACGGCTGCCGAGCGGTCGACCCCGGCGGGCAACGCCGGCGCGGAGAATTACCGGCCGCCAGGCCGAACGCACAACCGGCTAGACGGATGCGGGTCCTGGCCGCAGGA
>JAFMSA010000931.1 GCA_017353855.1 Alphaproteobacteria bacterium | reverse complement strand
GCCCTGGCTTCCCCCGCATCGAGCCGTCTGAGCGCGACCACTTCGAAATACCCCCGCCCGAAAAGATATCCGTTCAATGCGAGAAAGAGAAAGAGATTTATCCCGGGAACCAATAAATAGACCGGAAGGGCCAAGAGGTTCAGCAGCAGGGCCAACAGGCTCAACCGCAGCGTGACGGCAACAACTTCGCGGAGCGGCTGATAGCGTGGCGGGCCAAGCCCCGGGTAGTCGAACGCCTCGACGGCGGCCGCCACCTGTTCGAGATAGAAACCCATGATCAACGTGACGACCGCCGGAAACAGCAGCCAGCTCAGCGCCATGACCGCCAGCCCGCCCAACAGGTCGACGAGCCAGTTGATCGGCCGCCATTCGAAGAGGGCGGTGTTATAGAGGAGAGCAGCAACGGCAAACCAGAGTACCGCGAAGCTCATGACTGCCAGAGCGAAGCTGAGCGCGACGACCCGTCTCATCGGCGCAGCGCCGAGCACGCCGACGGCGCGAAGAAAAGCCAGCACCATTGGGTGAGCTTTATCCCAAGCGTCCGGCGCAGCCAATGCACACCGACAATCCTGACGTTGCGGGCCTGACGTTGCGGGTTGTGTGCGCCTTTCGCAACACGTGTCGGCCATAGAGCCGGAAACGGCACGCCCGCGGCTCTGCCCGGATGTGCCGGGTCGCGCGCCTTTTGGGAGCCTTGCCGGACGGAGAAAGCAGGCTATAGTCGCGGCCCGCTCTCCTCGTCACGCCCGCTCCCAACTCCATGGCGAAAGCCGGCGCTTTTTTCCGAATTCCGCGCTCACAAGTCTAAGTCGAAAGGAAACTGGAAAGTACGTTGACCGAGAAGTCTAAGACCGGCGTTGGGATGCTTCTTCAGTCCCGACTTCTCAAAGGACAGGCCGCAGACAACTCCTGGGGTGGGGGCGGAACGGGCTCGTCCGAAATGCTGCCGGTTGACATTGGCGAGGGGAGCCGAAGCGGGAGCTTCGCGTCACGAGGATCCATCAGGACCCGGAAACCGCGGCCTCGGCCACGCGACGGGGCTCCTTCCCAGACCTGAAAGGCCGGGGTATCCGCCCCGGAAACGCACTCGATGAGAGAGCCCGCTCAATGGTAAAACGCACTCGATGAAACAGGCCACTCCCGATGTCGTCGGCATCGGCAATGCGATTGTCGATGTAATCGCCCACGCAGAAGATGCGTTCGTGACGCGCGAAGGACTCGTCAAGGGGACGATGACGTTGATCGACGCGCCGCGGGCCGAGGCGCTCTACGGGATCATGGGTCCGGCGATCGAGACCTCCGGCGGATCGGCGGGCAATACGATGGCCGGTATCGCCTCGCTGGGCGGCACCGGCGCCTACATCGGCAAGGTGCGCGACGACTTCCTCGGACAGGTGTTCCGGCATGACATCACCGCGATCGGCGTGCGCTTCGAGACGCCGGCGGCAACCAGCGGACCCGGTACGGCGCGCTGCCTGATCCTTGTCAGCCCCGACGGCCAGCGGACGATGAGCACCTATCTCG
>JAFMSA010000387.1 GCA_017353855.1 Alphaproteobacteria bacterium | reverse complement strand
GCGACGAGCTGCGCGATGGCGGCGCTGACAAACATCGACTGCCGCCACGCCGTGTTGGCTTTGATCGCGAGCCCCGGTCCGATGCGGAAGCCGACCATCCGCTCGGTATCCGCGGCCCACGCCGCCTGCGTGAGCACATTCGCGTTGATTGCGAGGCCGAAAGGCAGGAATTGGTTGGCCATTACCAGAGCCCCCGGTTCGCGATGGCCGGCGAGATCAGACCGACGCCGGGGTCGGCGACCGGCGTGTCGGGGCCGAAATAAAGGCCGCCGCTCTCGATCTCGATCTCACCGGTTCCGGGGATCGCCATGCTCGAGGAAACGATCGAGTTCTGCGAGACCCGCACCGGGATCGTGCCCTCGGCGGGCGCGCCGCCGACCGCCGTCGGCGCGATCCACACGCGCGAGATGCCGCTGGCGGCGACGAAGACAGGGATCGCCGGACTGCCAAGGAAAATCAGGCTGCCGCCCTGCACCTCGACATTGGCTCCCGCATAGGCCGCCAGGAAATACGGCGCGCGGTCGATAATGCGGATGTCGTTGTAGACGCCGAGGCTGGCGTTCCAGACATCGACTTGCGCATTCGTGCAACTGCCGAAGTGAATGTTGTACGCGTAGAGCGAACCGCGCGCCCAGCAGGCGAGGCCCGAGCCGCCGAGATATTCGGCGGTCGTGCTGTTCTGCACCGTGAAGCCGCGTACCGTGTAGCAGGCTCCGTTGCCGGCTTGGAAGCACGCGCCGGTGCCCACCGACTTCGCAATGACGCAGCGGCTCGGATCGGCTTCGTTGCCGATGAAGTTAAACCGCCACGGGTCCGGCGTGATCGGCCCCTCGATCGTCGCGCCGTCGTCATAAGCCCCGGTCTCGACGTGGATATTGACGCTGTGCAGGCGCAGCTCATAATTCATCAACGCGGTGTCGGCGGCGCGCTGCAACGTGCGGAACGGGGCCTCCGGGGTGCCGGGGTTGTCGTCATTGCCGCTCGTCGACACGTAGAGGTCGAGGTCGCGCGTCAGGATCGTGCGGCGGGCCCCGAGCGCGCGCAGCAATTGCGCGACAAACCCTTCAATATCGCCGTTGTCGCGCACGTCCTCGCCGGTCGCATCGGCGACGAACTGCGCCAGCGCCGCGGCCATGAACGAGCCCTGCCGCCACAGCGCATTCGCTTTGCGCACCCGGCTCGGCCCGGCGTTGAAGCCGAAGCGTTGCTCGTCCGCGTCCGGGCGCGTGACAAAAGCACCCCGGCCCGTCGCAAACGGCACGAAATCGTTTTCCGCCACCTACCACGAGCCTCCATCGAGTCGCAGCGCGGCAGCATCGTCCCAGCTCGAGTTACGCCGCACAAAACTTCGCCCGTCGGTCGGTGCCTCGCCGATCCCGCCGCCCGAGACGAAGCTGCTGATCGCCTGCGCGAACAACAGCGCCAGCGCTTCGTGGTCGCCGTTGTCGACAATGTTCTGCGGGACCCTTGTGTCGATAAATGCGGCGACGGCCGCGGCGACGACGGTCGCCTGCCGCCATGCCTTGTTGAACTGCCGCGAATCCGCCTGTCCGATCGAAAAGCCGGAGCGCCGCGCGGTCAGTGTGGCCCATTGGGCCTGCGGCATGATGTTGGCCGTCTCGAGATACGCGAACGGGAGATAATCGGAGGCCATGCTTTATCCCTGCGTGGTGAATGCGCCCGCGGCGAGGCGTACCGGCTCGATCTGCTGCATCCAGTGGCCGATGTCCCAGCCGGCAAAGGGCGGGTGCGGGAGGACCGCGGTGCCGCTGTTCCACTCCGCTTCGGTGGGCCCGAGATCCCAGCCGAACATCGGGCCGGGCCAATAATTCTCGTCGTTGCGCCAGTAGCCCAGCGCCACGCCGGCCGGCTTCAGATCGAGATAGCCGCCGGTGAGCAGCGCCTGGACGAGCTGCGAGTGGTGCTCGCCGTAGAGGATCACGAGCATGTGCATCGTGCCGGTCGCCGGGTAGAGTTCGGCCGGGTCGGTGCCATCCCAGTAGCCGGCTTCCCAGCCGCATGCCGGGTTCGGGTCGTCCCACGTGAACCAGCAATAGGGCCGCGTGTAATTATTGAAGACGAAGATTTCGAAGCCTTTGGGCCCGAAATAGCCGTTCCAAACCGCGTAAGCGCCGTCGCGCGTCCCGTCCCAGTGATTGGCGAGGATGCGGGCCTTGAGGAGCAGGCGGTATTCCTCGTCGTCGAGCGTGATGTGCCCGCCGCGCTCGGCATCCGGCCCGTACCAGCGCGCCTGATCGAGCCCGAGCCCCGGAATGTCGAGGCTGAACCAGCCGGTCTCGGGGGCGCGCAATGTGATCCGGCGGGAGAGACCGACCCATTGGCCGATCATGTCGAGCTGCGCGCCGCGCGCCACCTCGATATCCCACAGCCGGGCAAACGCGCGCAGCGGCTCGAGCGCATCCGCCATCGGCTGCACCGAGACGTCGACGGTTGCCATGAAGCGCGGCTGCTGGTTGTAGGTCGACGTAACCCGTCCCAGCCACTGGTCGAGGTCCGGGTTCCCGGTACTGATCATTCCTGGACAACCACCCCGACATCGGTCGGGACCGTCACGGCAGTCTCGAAGAAGCGCAGCTGGATGTCCTCGGTCGCCAGCGGGCCGCCAACGGTGCCGATGCGGATCTGCGCGAGGACGTAGGTCTCCGCGAGGCGATGCAATTCGAACTGACTGAGCCCGGTCGCCTCCTGCGCGACGTCGCCGGCGAGCGAGGCGGGCGCGGCGATCCACGCGCGGTAGAGCGGCCAGCCCGGCAGCTGCTCATTGACGAACAATGTCACGGCCTGCCGGATCATATTGGCGGTCGGCGCGGCGAAACCCTGGCGCGGAATAATCGTGATCTCGATGAATATCTCGATCCGCTCGGTGAAGAAAAAATTCACGGTCACCGGCATCGCCATCTGGTCGCGCACGT
Organism: Alphaproteobacteria bacterium; assembly: GCA_017353855.1. Taxonomy (GTDB): domain Bacteria; phylum Pseudomonadota; class Alphaproteobacteria; order ATCC43930; family CGMCC-115725; genus AP-15. Next base: position 1,988 of record JAFMSA010000387.1, on the reverse strand, counting down.
CCACCGAGGTCGAGCCGTAAGTCCCGGTGCCCGGAGCCTTCTTCCGCATGATCGCGTCGGCGATCTGGACCGGATCGCCGCCGTCGAGCACGGCCGAGATCGAATGCGGCGGGATGCCGATCGCGTTCACGAAGCTCTGGTCGTTCTCATAGACCTGCACGCGCCCGGCCCCCGGCAGGTTCGCCAATGTCCCGTAGATGCCGCCGATCGGCGTGACGGCCGGCAGGCTTGTCGAGCGGTGCTGCCGCAGGCGCAGTTGCGCATCGGTCTCGACCGGCGCGCCCGGCACGGCCGTGGCCGGGTTCGTGACGGTCTGCCAGCCGGGCTGTGGGTTGACGATGATCGTCAGGCTCCCGGCCGGTGCGAGCGTCTGGCCGGGCTCGCGCGCAATCGCATTGACGGTGATCTCGCCGCTTGCCGGGATCGTCACCTCCGGCGGCAGGTCCCACAGATTGCCGACCCCGTCCGAGACGACCCCGGCCGGGATTGTCGTGTGCGCCTCGCCGACGATGACGAGCTGCGCGCTCGAGCGGGTCGGGATCTGGCGCTGCAAGCCGTTGATCTTGACGACCGAGCTGAGCCCGACACCTCTCGCGAAGCTGGGACTGTACGAGAAATATGCCTGCGCGATTGCCTGACCGAGATCGTTGACGGCCTGCGCCATAATCGACAGCCACTGCCCGTCGGAAGTGTCGGGCTCGAGGTAGAGGTCCATGCCGTAGATTTGGCGGAAACTCGCCAGATAGCTGGCAAGAATGTCCTCGAACGCGACGACGTTGATGCCGTGCTCGTCGATCGTCGGGGCGAGGCGGTCGAGCGGAAAGGGTCCGGGCATAGCTCAGCGTGGGATCTGCCGTTGCCAGTCGTAGCGCAGGTTCTCCGCGTATTGCCGGATGAGCGGCATTACGACCGCGCCACTCGGGCTCATCACTGCGCCGGCCGGCGCTTCGGTCACCGGCCCGAACGCGGTCTCGACTTTGGCCGACACGGTCAAGGCGCGGGTCGTGCGGTCGAAGCTCGTCGTGAAATCGTCAATGCGCGTGACGTAGGGCGTCTGCAGAATGCGGTCGCGGATGACCGCCTGCGGCACCGCACGGGCCGGCGTCTGCCCGAGCACCTGCTGCAGCCACGGGGTGCCGGCCTCTAAATTAAGCCACCATTCTCCCTGCCAAAGAAGCAGCCGGGTCAGGACCGCCTGCGCGACGGCGGTCGGGCTGTCGACCAGATAGTCGCGGGTGCCGCGGCCGGCGGTCATGTCGCCGCCCACGCGCGCGGGGTCGCTGAGATTGTCGGAAAGGCGACGGACCCGGAACGTCATGGCACGGGCGGCCCGCCGGTGCCGGTGCCGCCCGAGGCCGAGTGGCGGTGCGAGGTCAGGCGGATCGTGCGCGCGACGACCTCCTGGCGGCCGGTGACGGTCTGGTCGGCGGTGATGTTGCGTTTCGCATTGATATTCTGGTCGCAGTCGATGTCGCGCGTGACATGCAGCCAGCCTTTGATCTCGACGCGCGTGTCCGCCTCCGAATCCCGCCCGTAGCGGCGGCTGCCCTGCTGCCCTTCGATCTGCTTCTGGTTTCCGTTCATTTCGATATTCGGTGCATGGAGGAATACTTTCGTCGCGTAGATGTGACAGACCCCATCGTCGGTCAGTTCCACGTAATACTTCCCGTCGTCAGTCCGGATCTGGTAGCTGTTCTGGCTCGGCGCGGGATCGAGCTGGCGCGGCTTGTTGCGGAACCCCGGCACATACATCGCGTCCGACAGATTGTGCCGTCGGCGAATATGCTCCTGCTGCTGGCCGCCGTCCCGCCACCACAGGTCGATGCAGCGACTCTGGAACACGGCCATGCCCTCGTCGTCCTTTTTAACCGGATGGGTCGCCGTGAGCTTGCCGCCGGCCGGGAAGTGGATCGGGCAAGTGCCGAGGTTGGCGATGTCGACGGCCTCGACCTGATTGTCGCGGTTACGCTGCCAGCCCTTGATGCGGA
>JAFMSA010000386.1 GCA_017353855.1 Alphaproteobacteria bacterium | reverse complement strand
GGCCTCGAGGCGGCGTCTGCTGCTCGCCGCTTCATTGATATCGACCTTTATGGTCGCGGTCGAAAGCACGATCGTCGCCACCGCGATGCCGACGATCATCGCCGATCTCGGCGGCTTCCGCCTCTTCAGTTGGGTGTTCGCCGCCTATCTGCTGACGCAGGCGGTCAGCGTCCCGGTTTACGGCAGGCTGGCCGACATCTACGGTCGCAAGCGCGTGTTCTTCATCGGCGCCGGCGTGTTTCTGGCCGGGACGACCTTGTGCGGCTTCGCCGCATCGATGCCAGCCCTGATCCTGTTCCGGGCGATCCAGGGGCTCGGCGGCGGTGCGGTGCAGCCGATCGCAGCGACGATCCTCGGCGACATCTACGCCCCTGTCGAGCGGGCGCGGGTGCAGGCCTATTCCTCGACTGTATTCGGCGTGTCGGCGGTCGCGGGACCGATGCTAGGCGCCTTTATCGTCGAGCACGCGCACTGGGCACTGGTGTTCTGGATCAACCTGCCGGTCGGCGCCGCCGCGATCGTGATGTTTGCGCTGTTCCTCGACGAGCGGCTGCAACCGCGCCGGCACCGTATCGACTGGCTCGGCGCCGTCTTGCTGACCCTCGGCGTCGGAGCGCTGATGCTGGCGCTGGTGCAGGCGCGCCGCCTCGGCCTCGACGTACTGGCGCTCGCTGCGGGCGGTGCGGTCGCGCTGCTGCTGCTGGCGGCGCACGAGGCGCGCACGCCGGAACCGCTGGTGCCGTACCGGCTGTGGCGCAACCGCATCATCGCGCTCGGCAATCTCGGCACGCTCGGTACCGGCGCGGCGATGATGGGCGTCGCCGCCTTCCTACCCGCCTATGTGCAGGGGGTCATGGGCCAGAACCCGACGGTCGCCGGATTTGCGCTCGGCTGCCAGTCGGTCAGCTGGACCTTCGGCACGATTGCAGCGGCACGGATCATGGTCCGAGCCTCCTATCGCGCCTCGGCGTTCGTCGGCGGCCTCTGGCTGATCGCCGGCGGAACGATGCTGTCGCTATTGCAACCCGAGAGCGGCGTCCTTTGGGCGATCGTCGCTTCGCTGGTCATGGGGGTCGGCATCGGCTTCTGCAACCCAGTGTTTCTCGTGTCGATCCAGACCAGCGTTGGTTGGGAAGCGCGCGGCGCCGCCACCGGTTCGGTCATGTTCATGCGCATGCTCGGCCAGTCGCTGGGCGCGACTGTTCTCGGCGCTATCGTCAATTTCGCCGTCTACAGTCGGGTGCCGGGCGAGGGCGACGCTGTAAACCGCCTGCTCGAACCGGCCCTGCGCCAGACGCTTGGACAGGCGCAAATCACCCGCCTCGCCGATGCGGTCGCCGCCGGCGTTCACAATGCTTATCTGGTGGTGCTGCTCGTCGCCTGTCTGCTGTTATTGCTTGCGGCGCTCTACCCGGCCGGCCTCAGCCCTACCCGAAGCATCAGGACTTAGCCGAGTTGTAACGAAGGTCATCCATACAGGGCATAAAGCCTTCCCCCGTTAGCCTTCAAGACAGAAAAGGGGGGTTCGGAAGCGGCCGGTAGGTGGCGCTTGGCGGCAACGGATCGGCGATTGCGACGCAGACAGCGAAGCTTCCCAAGGCGATGCCGACGGCCACCCCCAACCCGCTGTTGCGCGCATTTCCTCTTTCCTGACCGATTTTTTGGTTAACTGGGAGAAAAACGCGCTGCACAGAGGTCTGTTGCACCAACTCGAAAATTAATGCATTCTTCCCCGCCAGCTGGTTGAGCATTCTGCGGCGACGACCGGCTTTATCAGCATGGTATAGTCGGGCGGGGCCCGCGCCAGCATTGCAGGATGCCCTGGACCGCGACCAGTCGTGGCCGTTTTTGGGCAAGAACAACCCCGCCGCGATCTGCCCCGCGCGCCGGGTGCCGCCCTCCCCGTTGCGGCCGGAGCCCCATTCGCCGAAACCGCCCATGGTTTTTCGCGGGAGGAGATGCCCGCCAACTCGCGCACAATATCGGGACCGACCCTCTGCATGCGCCGACTTTCGAAACAGCAGAAGCCGCAGCTTTGCACGCGGGACCATCTGTCCGACTTGGGGACGTCTGCGATCCGACGCCACGTTAGTCCGATATGCCACACTCCTCCGGTACCATCGAGCAGATAACCCCGCACCCGGGCGGCGCACGGCGGCCCAGGCGCGCCACCCGATCGCTGATTCTGGTCCGTTGCTTACCCCAAAGATTCCGGGGAAATTGCCCGCCAGGTCCAGCTGAGGTCGATCTATGGGTCTATTCTTTGCGAGAGCTGGCTTTAGGCGAGCACCTGCGCGTCCCGAGCAGATACATCACCCCACAGTGATTTCGATACGTTAAGGTGGTTGGAGACGCCCAGAATCAGCCCTATCGGGATTGGTTTTGATCCAGTTCGCTACGCGCGGCGAGCACACGGCGTTCAATATGCAGCCCAATGTATAGCGAATACCGACCAACAAGACCGTCCGACGCGACACGGAACATGAGAAGGGCTACAAGCGTGAATGGTTCGATGACACGTTCACGCGCCACCTGCCGCCCCGCCGAGAGGGACGGACATAGAAGAGCCCTTATCCAAAACACCCCCCGGCCCGTCACAATCGCCTCGCTATGGGTAACATCCGAATGATGTGTCACCGACAAAAAGCGACAATTTACTGCAAAATCAACAATATCACCGATAATTCGGGGGATGTATTGAATAAGGGTACGCAAGGCGCACTCGGAACGAGTTAGCCGGGTTTGACCCTCGCAACCGGTGGAAGACCGGACGTGCCGATAGTCGATGCGTCGTGGTTCTCGGGTAGCTGGCGGTACGCTGAGCACTGGCCGGGGCAACCGGTCGATGAGCCTGTTCTGTTCGATCGTGTCGCAATCGCGCCGGCTGTCGCTTACCGCCGGGCCGCCGGCCTATCTCGGCGAGCGCATGATACCCAGCACACTTTCCCCCACGCCAGAGAGAGGAGCAGAGCATGAAAGACAGAGAGAAGTTATTTGCCAGCGGCGAAGAAGGAGAAGCAGCGGCAGCTGCCGAAACGAGGCTAGTCACGCATGGGTGAAGCCAAACGTCGGCGGCAAGCTCGCCAACAGGCGCCGCGCGCATTCGATATGCAGACCGGTAAGGGGCTTGTGCTGCGGCAGGCCGGTCTCACACCGAGCGAATTCATGCGTTCGACCTTCACCGGCGATCCGCACGGAACCGCTGAGGTGCCCTGCGACGGCTGCCGCGAGTGCTGCTGGCATCACCGGGTTGGCGTAGATCCCGCCGCGGAACGGCCGCAGGATCTGGCCCATCTCACAATGGAACATGACGCGGATGGCTACTTCCTGAGCAAGCGGGCCGACGGCGCCTGTGTACATCTTGGGCCGCAAGGCTGCACCGTTTATTCGCACCGCCCACGCGGCTGCCGCACATACGATTGTCGGGTTGCTGGTCTAGCTGGCCTGGTCGAGCCATTTGAGGGCGACCATCGGGCTCCAGCTTGGCATTTCCCCGTGAGGACGCCGGAAGACAAGGCGGTTTTGCTGGCCGCGGGGCTAGCCGCCTACCCTTATGTTAAGCGCCAGTTGAGCGGCGAAACCTTGCCGTCATGGGCCGAGATGTTGGTAACCGTCCTGAAGCATGTTCATGAGTTGATGGAGGAGTTTTACGCCATCCCCGAGGACCGCCGTGCGCAAGCCATCACTGAGATAGCCGCTAAATTACAAGGTCGTGATGACGGCTGAGATAGCAGTGGCGTCTCGTTAGGGAGATGGTGGTGGTGGTTAACTCTGGAGCGCAGCGGCAGCGCGAGTTGCGCTCGTGCGACGGCGAAGCTGGCCGCCCAGCTCCAGGAGCTGAGAACGCACGCAGCGACCGCTCCTGGTCGAGGCTGCAGCGGTCGAAGTGCTGCAGGGGATCCAGAGCGCGTTAGAGGCTCAGAGCGCGCGCCTGGTCCGGCTCCACGAGCGGGAGCCGATCATCCTGCGCCACACCGAGATCCGCCGCGGCATTGGGCTGACGGCATTGCACGAGCGGCCGGGCGGGCACAGCAGGCGTCGGCCGCTGGGGACGTCGGAAGCTGTTCGGGTCGATTTCATCCGGCGTTACACTAGCGCTGTCGTCAATTGAGCCAAATGATAGCGGCGGCCAGCTGAACAGCGCCGAGGAAATTTCGTGCGGTTTTGTCGTAGCGTGTGGCGATCGCTCGGAACTGTTTGAGCTTACAAAAGAAATTTTCGATCAAATGGCGCTCCTTTAGAGCTCCCGGTCGAATTCGCGTGGCGACAGGCGGTTTGGCCGCGGTGGGATGACAGCCGATTTGCCGGCCCTGGGGCTCGAGGACCCGGGCATCGGCGTCAAAGGCTTTGTCGGCAAGCCGCTCAGCGGCCATGGCCGGCCCGAGCGCGTGGACCAGGGCGCGGATCTTGGTGCTGGGCCCGCAGCGGCTATGGCCGATCGCCTGATCATGATGTTTTTTTGGCGCGCCAGCGCTGTGTTGCTGCGCCCGAACGATGGTGCTGTCGATCATCGCGTATTCGTTGTCGGCGTCGGCGGCGAGACGCCCGAAGATCATTTGCCAGACTCCCGTTTCGGCCCACCGGCTGAACCGCCGATGTGTATTCTTCCAGTCGCCCAAGCGCTCTGGGAGATCGCGCCAGGGGATCCCGGTCCGATAGCGATAGAGCCCTGCCTCGACGAATCGACGGTTGTATTGGGAGTCACGCCCACGTGGCCTGATCGACCTGGGAGCAGGTCCCTGATCGTTTCCCACCGGTCATCACCCAGTACATATCGGATCATGGTCAGCCTTTGCCAAAGCCGACCTTTCATGATTCCTATCAATTACTGATGGGATAGACTCTTTTTACGCTTTATACAGATTGCAATAATTGACGACACGCCCTAGTTCGGCACCGCGCCGACCGTCACCGCGCTCGACGA
>JAFMSA010000385.1 GCA_017353855.1 Alphaproteobacteria bacterium | reverse complement strand
GTGTTATCAGATGGCTGGACGCCGTCGCGGAAATCGTGAACACTGGATGACAGCGACAAACGGTGATGGTTGAGCAATGAGCCGGAAAAGTGCGACGGTGGTAGCACTCGGAGATTTTCGGACCCGGTATCGAACGCTGTATTTCACCCGTCTCGAACTGAACCAGCTCCTGTGCCTTTATGCGCGGCACGTCGCACGCGGGGAATGGCGCGATTATGCGATCGACCATCGGGACGGAATGGCGCTGTTCTCGGTTTTCCGCCATACCCACGAGGCGCCGGTCTACAGCATCATCAAGACTGCGCCGTCGGCCGCGCGCCCGGCCGAGTTCATTGTGCAGGGCGGACGGCAGCGGCTGCGCGTCTCGCGCAGCCTCGCTGAGGCGCTGGAATTTTTTCAAACTCGGCTCAGCCTCGTCGTCGCGGAGCCGGGCTGAGGCACCAGGGCGACGGACCCGCGCCCGTTCAAGCGGATCGGCGAAGCGGCAGCATGCGCTGAAGCACTCCGTCGCGGCGGATGATCCCGTGCAGCAATGCCCCCGCCACGTGCAGTCCCACAAAGAAATAGATCAAGTATTGCCCGGCGAGGTGGAACGCGATTGCGATCTGCGATAGCCGGTAATTCCGCGGCAGCAGCGCAGGGACCGTCAGAGCGCCGAAAATGCTGACGGGATGGCCTGCCGTCGCGGCATTCACGTAGCCTGCGATCGGCATGCCGATGAACAAGAGGTACAGAACGGTGTGCGTGCCGCGGGCGAGCGCGCGCTGCAGGCGTCCGACGCCGAAGGGCAGCGGCGGCGCGGGATGGTGCGACCGCCACGCGGTGCGGAACAGCATGGCCGCGAAAATGACGAGTCCGACCGACCGGTGCAGCAGGAGGAGGAGCTCGCGCTGCGGCGTATTGCGCGGCGCGGCGATGATCGCCCAACCAAGCGATACAACGATTACGGCGAGCGCGGCGACCAGCCAATGGACGGCGCGGTCAACCGGACCGTATTGCGGCTCGGCGTCCAGATTTGGCAGGCGGGCGGTCAATCGGAGGGGAACACGACCTCGGCGCGGCCGAGCGGGCCGAAATCGGCGGCAATATGTGCCCCGCGCTTGGTGAACACCATGCCGGTCCAAGACCCCGTCGTGACGAAGGTGTCCGCTTTGACCCCGTCCCGGGCGCGCATCAAATTCGCAAAGTCGAGCAGCGCGCCAATCGGATCACGCGGGATGGCGCCGAGGCTGTCGGCAAAGCGTTCACCATCCTCGGTCACGATGATTGTCATGCGGCTGAGATCGAGGGATTGCCAATCCGCTACGGCGGCGCCGTAAACAAGCCCGCCACTGCAGTAATTATCGGCGAGGATCGACGATCGGTCGAGCGTTCGGGGATCCGCATAGCGTGAATCGACCACCTCGATGACCGGATGAAGCACCAGAGCGGCACTGACCTCCGTGCGGTCGTAGGGCGTGATGCGCGCCGGCAGGTCGCGGCCGATGCGAAAGGCGATCTCGGCCTCGATCCCGATCATCCTCAGCTCGACCACGCTGTACGAGGCCGGGCTCGGGCGTATCATTTTCATGAAGATAGGGGCGCAGAACGCTGCGGTGGACGCCGATGCTGCACCCACTTTCCATCCCCCGACCGCTTCGCCAAGCCGGCGGATGACCGCATCTTGGATCTGGTAAGCATCGGCGTCGCATTGCGGCCGGCAGCCTTCCGGTAATTCGGGCACCGGTGGACCGCCGCGCGCCGCACACAGCAAGCGGGCTGCTTCTTCGGCGCGATCTGTAAGCATCTCGGCTTCCTTTAATCGGATGCGCCGCCATCTTACGCCGCCGCCGCCGGCTCGCACAGCACCGTCCTTCAACGCAAACGCACCAACTGCAACGGTTGCGGCGCCCGCTAGCCGGTTGGCGCGAAATCGGACGGCACCGAGCTGAGAAGCTCGAGCGCGGCAGAGACCCCACCGGCGCGGTGCGGAACGCCGGCCCGGTGGAGCCCCATCTCGACGCCAGCCAGGGTACCGCACAGCATCAAATCGTTGAAGTGGCCGAGATGGCCGATGCGAAAGACCTTGCCCTTGAGCTTGCCGAGACCGGTGCCGAGAGACATGTCGAACGCTTCGAGGATGATCTCCCGCAGCCGGTCGGCGTCGAACGCGTCGGGAAGCAGCACAGCGGTCAACGTATTCGAATATTCCCGCGGATCGGCGCCCCACACGTCCAGGCCCCAGGCGGCGACGGCGCGCCGTGTCGCCTCCGCGTGGCGGGCATGGCGCCGGAATACTGCCGGCAGCCCCTCCTCTTCGAGCAGCATCTTTAAGGCTTCGCGCAGTCCGAACAGCAGGTTGGTCGCGGGCGTGTAAGGGAAAAAGCCGGTGCGCCCGGTTTCCAGCATCGCCTCCCAGTCCCAATAGGAGCGCGGCAGCCGCGCCGTCTTGTGCGCCGCCAGCGCTTTCTGCGAGACCGCGTTGAACCCGAGCCCCGGCGGCAGCATCAGCCCTTTCTGCGACCCGCCGACGGTAACATCGACCTTCCAGGCGTCGTGGCGATAATCGATCGAGGCGAGCGAAGAGATCGTGTCGACCATGAAAAGCGCGGGGTGACGGGCCCGGTCGATGGCCCCACGGATCTCGGCGATCCGGCTGGCGATCCCGGTCGAGGTCTCGTTGTGGACGACGCAGACCGCCTTCAGCCGGTGTGCGCGATCGGCGGACAATTTCTCTTCGACGAGTGCGGGATCGACGCCGTGCCGCCAGTCCCCCGGCACAAATTCGACCTCAAGGCCAAGGCGCGCCGCCATTCGCCGCCACAAAGTCGCGAAGTGGCCGGTCTCGAACATGATCACATGATCGCCCGGCGACAGTGTATTCGACAGCGCGGCCTCCCACGCTCCGGTTCCGGAGGACGGGTAGATGACGACGATGTCCTCGGTCTGGAAGACCCGCTTCATACCGGCGACCACCTCCTGACCGAGCGCGGAAAATTCCGGCCCGCGGTGGTCGATCGTCGGCATGGCGATCGCCAGCAGCACCCGATCGGGAACATTTGTCGGGCCCGGGATCTGCAGAAAATGCCGGCCGGTATGCGCGGCAGCGGTGTTCTTCATCGGGGCGACGCTCCTGGCTCTCGCTGAGGGTGAACGCCAGTGTGGGCGCGAAACGCGACACCGGCAAGCGGGCGCCATTTTGTCGCGGGGGTGGTCGGAACGGTGATCGGCGAAGAGTGTTTAGGCCGGGTGTCAGATCGACACGGTTCAGGGGAATAGCCGTGGGGGGTGAGCTGTGGCCGATATGCGTCAAGCAACGGTGAACTATTACCGCCAAAGGGCGCGAGAGATCAGTCGCCTCGCGTGGCGTTCACGGTCTGCAGATGTCCGTCTCGAACTGCTAGAGCTTGCCGTGCAATTCAGTCGGATGGCAGCCCATGTCGAAAAGTGGGCAGCCGCCGAGGGCGAAACCGACTGAAGCGGGCCGGCGGGGCCGGCGGGAGTCCCGATTGGACCTTCGATGACCCCGGCGCCGGCTTGCGTGCGCCGATCGAAGGCGTCACGACGGTTGGCAGGCCGCGCGCCGAGCGCTTCGGTGTTTGGTTCCGGATAGGCCTTCGACAAAAATGCTTCGCCGAGATGTTGGCCTGCGAGTGCTTTTTGCCTCTCACGCAGGTGGCGATGAAACCCCGCGCGATCCGGCCGGCGGGGACGGCGCGCTTGACCGGGGCGCGGCAACGGCGGGCGCAGCCGGCAATAAGCCCCCGTCTCGGCCGACGGTTCTCAACCTATCCCTGTCCCCAATGCCGGCATGACGGCCCTTGCGGCCGGCAGCGAATGTAGCCGATCCCTTCCCCTTCCTGGTGCAGGTGGAGAGAGCGTTTCGGTGGAAGCCCGAGGTTACCAGCCCCGGTCGAAAGGAAGCCGCATGTCACGTTGACCGGGAAGTTCCAGCCCAAACTCCGTATGTTTCGCCGGCTCGGACCTCTTGAAGGCAAGGCTGCAGACGAACTCCGGGACAGGTATGAAGAGGGGTCCTGCTCAAACGCTGCTCGGCAGGATGGGCGAGAGGAGGAAAGCGGGAGCTTCTCCTCACAGGGCCTTCAGGGGCACTCATCTCGTGCGCGCTCCTCAGGGAGGAGGGTGTCCGGCGGTGCATCCCCTTCTCGGCGAGGTTATTGGCAATTCAGCTCAACAGGGGACGGGGTGCGCCTCCTCGCTGCCCTGAAGGGCGAGGTTCCCGGCGTAGAGAAAATTCTTGATGAAATCGTCAGAGTGCGGGCACTTGCGGCGCCCTCGCCGCAGCGACGATGCGCGCCGGTTTCGGTCGGATTGTCGGCCGAAAGGGGTAAGCCTTCGTCGGATAAACTCCACACCCGGCCCGCCGTGATGTCGATTTAGGGTAAGGTGCCCGCTACCTTGGGGCGACACCGGCGAGGGTGACCGGGTCGCGGTCTTGACCAAGAGCCCCGTTCACACGGTCGGCTGCCATATCCCTTCGACCGCAAAGGCTTCTGTCTCACCGGGCCATGGCGGCATCGTGGCGCCGATCACGGTGAGCGGATCAAAACCATCGCTGCGAAATTGGAAATGCGTGCGGGTCGGTATCGTGACCGACACACCCGGTCCGAGCTCGGTTACCGCCTCGTGTTGGCCGAGCTTGCGCCACATGCGCCCATATCCCGCGACGATATACCAGACCTCTTCGACTGTATGGTGGGAAACGGCTTTCGAGACCGCTTTGGGAGGCAGCGAAAAGACCGCGAGGCTGCCCCGCGAGCCATTGCATAGCGCACGCACCTCTGAACCGTCCGGCGCAATCGCATCCGGTGCACTGCTGATGCTCTTTGTCTCGAGCTCCATCCCGCGTTCTCCCTCGGTGCCGGCGCGACAAGCAGTTCCGGCATAATGGCCGCCGCGGTTCAGGATGCCGGGCACTGTGAGCAATC
>JAFMSA010000930.1 GCA_017353855.1 Alphaproteobacteria bacterium | reverse complement strand
TGACCCGACTCACCGCCTCGCGGTCGGCGATGTCGCCAGTCACGACCCGCAGCCTTTTGTCGTCGGGGAGCGGCGGGACCGGCGGCGCGTTGTCAAACAAGACGAGCTCGTCGACGTCGCCGCGGTCGAGCAGTCGCTGCGCTACCCGGCGGCCAAGGAAACCACAACCTCCGGTAATGACGACCCGCATGGGTCAGCCCGCGATACCGTAGCGCCGCGCCCAGCCGAGCCCGGCTCGCGTCTGGGTCTGCGGCCGGTATTCGCAGCCTACCCAACCCGAATAGCCGATCTCGTCCAGCAGATCGAACAGGAAGCGGTAGTTGATCTCGCCGATATCGGGCTCGTGGCGGCCGGGGTTGCCGGCGATCTGCACATGCGGGTAATGCCCGGCGAGCTCCCGGACGCGACGGGCAAGGTCACCCTCCATGATCTGAACATGGTAGAGGTCGAGTTGCAGCCTCAGGTTGGGGTGGCCGACCCGCTCGATCACCGACATCGCCTGGCTCGTCGTGTTGAGGAAATAACCCGGGATGTCGCGGTTGTTGATCGGCTCGATAACGACGATGATGTCTTCGCGGGCGAGGCGCTCGGCCGCGTGACGCAAGTTCGCGACATACACGTCCTCTGCTTCGGCGCGATCGCGGTCGGCCGGCCACAGCCCGGCCATCGCATGCACAAGCCGGCACTGTGTCGCCTTGGCGTAGACGAGAGCCTTTTCCAGCCCGTCGCGAAATTCCTGCTCGCGGCCCGGCAGCGCGGCAGTGCCGCGCTCACCCGCCGCCCAGTCGCCCGGCGGCATGTTGAACAGCGCCTGAACGAGCCTGTGACGGCTCAGCTCCTCGGCGACCGCCTCGGGCGGGTACTCGTAGGCAGAGAGGTACTCGACAGCCTTGAAACCGCAGGCGGCGGCCGCCGCGAAACGGTCGAGAAACCCGACTTCCTGGAAGATGAAGCTGAGATTGGCGGCGAATTTCGGCACGGGGGGCTCCGTTGCGAGCTTCGGGAGGGACCGCTACTCTTCCGCGACGGGCGCAGTAACGCAATACCCTGCCGGAGAGTGCCATGGGCGTGCTGTTGGGAGCGATCGCCGACGATTTCACCGGCGCCACCGACCTGTGCAACACACTGGTCCGGCGCGGCATGCGCACGGTGCAACTTATTGACGTGCCGGCCGCGGGCGCCGCTGTTGCCGATGCCGAGGCGGTCGTCATCGCGCTGAAGAGCCGCACGATCCCGTCCCGCGAGGCCGTCGAGAAAAGCCTTGCGGCACTCGGCTGGCTGCGGAAGGCCGGCGCGCATCAGATCCTGTTCAAATACTGCTCGACGTTTGATTCGACCGACGAGGGCAACATCGGTCCGGTCGCCGAGGCGCTGATGAGCGAGCTCGGCACGGATCTGACTTTGTTCTGCCCGGCATTCCCGGAAACGGGGCGCACGATCTATCACGGCTACCTCTTTGTCGGCGACGTGCTGCTGTCCGAATCCGGCATGCGCGACCATCCGCTGACACCGATGCGCGATCCGAGCC
>JAFMSA010000384.1 GCA_017353855.1 Alphaproteobacteria bacterium | reverse complement strand
GGGGCTTACTGCGCGGTCTTGGATTTGCGTACCATATCAAAGGTACCGGCGGCTCGCCGCATGAGAATGTCGATATCCGCTTCGAGCCGGACGGCGCTGTCTTGTTGATCACCGGCACGCAGACGATCGGGCAGGGACACGAGACGACGTTTCCGCAGATCCTCGCCGATCGCCTCGGCCTTCCGAACGAACGCATCCGGCTCGTCCAAGGCGACACCGATCTGATTCCGTTGGGTGGCGGACATGGCAGCTCGCGCGCAACCTATATGGGCGGCACCGCGATCTGGCGTGTTTCGGACGAGATCATCGCAAAGGGTGCGCGCATCGCCGCCGATGCATTGGAGACGGCGGAGGCTGACATTCGTTTCGGGGATGGCCGATTTTGCGTCTCGGGCACCGACCGTTCGGTGGCATTGCTCGAGATCGCGGCGATCGGGCGAGCCAGAGGAACGCCCCTCGACACCTATCACGCGTGGACGCGGGAGTGGATGACTTTCCCGAATGGCGCGCATGTCGTCGAGGTCGAGATCGATCGCGATACGGGCCGGGTCAGCCTCGCCCGGTACACGGCGGTCGATGATTACGGCGTGCTGGTCAATCCTATGATTGCGGCTGGCCAGGCCCATGGCGCAATCGCGCAAGGAGTGGGGCAGGCTCTGCTTGAGCATGCTGTCTACGATGCTGCTTCCGGGCAATTGGTCGCCGGCTCATTCATGGATTACGCGATACCACGCGCTGACGATCTGGTTTTCCTTGATCTCGGCTTTAACGGCACGCGCTGCACGACTAACCCGCTTGGCGTCAAAGGCTGCGGCGAGGCCGGTGCGATCGCTGCATTCCCGGCGATCGCCAATGCGATCATCGACGCTCTTGCCCCGCTAGGCGTCACCGAGCTCCCCGGACCGGCGACCCCGCAACGGATCTGGCAGACGACAAGGGGCTGATCGGCGCAATGGTGTGGTTGTCACTGCGCACTGATGCGGTCCCGCTTGGAAAAACGCAAGTGTTCGGCATACGGGAAAACTGGGCAAGTACTGGTTAGATTAGATTAGCCTCGGCGTGGATGCGGTGGGTGCCTTTGCGGCGAAAGCGCATCTGACCCGCCTGTCCGACCGGGCGGCAGCCGGCAATCAGATTACGGGACGCGCCGTGGCATCCCGGTTGTGCTGGCGCGACAGAGTGGGGTCGCGACCGTCGGCGATCCGGGCGCCGTCGGATCGAACCACACGGCTGCACGCCCAGGCTTTGCGGAACCCGCCGACGTTCTGCGAACGGGGTGGCGCGCGCAAACCCTTTAGAAGCCCCGCTTTGGAGCCTGCGCCTTCACATATTGCGGCAAGGGCCGCCCATCGCCCGTGCGCAGCTCGTCGATCGCTTGCGCGGCTTCGGGTCAGCTGTCCGGGCCAGCAGATTAGAATCAGAGCACGTACGCCAGACGACCGCGAGCGGTATGCCGGTGGTCGGCCCGGCTGCGGCGGAGCAATCGTACTTTCGCGCAGCTGATCGTTCAAAGAGTTGATCGGCGAGTTTCGGATCGCGATCGACTACGGATAGTTGAAGCTCGCGCCCAGCCCAATACTCGACCTGTCTGGGATTGCCAATGCGTCGCCGCTTCCCGCCTGTCGTCCGAGACGAGATCCGGCGAAGGCCGCGTATGATCGGGCGGGCGCCGAAATCACTTGAATGCCACTTTGCCATATGGTTGGCGTGCGTCGATCCGGCGGCGGGATCGATGATGCGGATTCCTTGATCGTTCGTGAAGAACAAGGCGGTTCGGCGGCCACCCGAAGTGCCGGGAAGGCTCCGGCCATCCCGGGCGCGATAGGGAAGGGGCCGGGTGTGATGCCACAGCGAAAGCCCGGAGCACCCCACGCCGTGACCGGCAGTGCTTCCTCGGTCTCGCTCGAGGCCTGCCGCCTTTTGGGAGTGGTGGCGAGACGGGCCCTCCGCCATGCGCATCCCAACCTTCTCCCGCAGGGGGCCTCGAACAGCGTATTGCCGGACTTCGCGCTGCAGGTCCGGTTCGGCCGAGCTTTCAGACATGGGAGCTGCCGGAATTGCTCGGCGCAAAGCTGGACAGGCTCCGGCGCTGCCGACCGGCGGTATCGAAATTGGCGGGATCGAGCCAGCTCTCAAACCGCCTTTTGAGCGCCGGCCATTCGCCGTCAAGAATCGAGAACCAGCAAGTGTCGCGGTTGCGCGCCTTGTACACGCTCGCTTGGCGGAACATCCCTTCATAGCGAAAACCCAGGCGCTGCGCTGCGGCGCGCGAGGGCGCGTTGAGCGAATCGCATTTCCATTCGTAGCGGCGATAGCCGAGTTCGTCGAAGACGCGGCGCATCATCAGGTACATCGCCTCGGTCCCTGCCGGGGTACGCTGCAATGGCGGTGCATAGTTGATCCCGCCGACTTCGATCACGCCGGCGGCGCCCTCGATACGCATGTAGCTCGTCACACCGACGGCCTGCGCGCTGCGGCCGTCGATTACGGCATGAAAGAGCGGGTCGTCAGTGTCGGAGGCCCGTTCCAGCCAGTCACGATAATCATCGAACCGGGGGAACGGTCCGTACGGGAGGTAGGTCCAATTGCGCCCTTCCTTGTCGAGCAGATAGGCGGTGTGGAGATCTGCGCCGTGGCGAGCGGCGTCGATCGGCTCGACCCGGCAGAAACGCCCTTGCATGGCGGTGCGCGGCGGGCGGGGTCGAGCCGACCACTGCAGCAGCGGAAAGCCGATCGGCTGCCCCAACTCGTTGAAGTGTTCGGCCATTGTTGCCGCTCCTGCGTTCCTATACGGTTATTGTACCCTCGAGATAGAGCACGGCGCGGCCGGCGATCGTGACGCGGTCGCCGCGCAATGTGCACATCAGCTCGCCGCCGCGCGGCGAGATCTGGCGCGCGCTGAGGCGTGTCTTGCCGAGCCGCGCAGCCCAATAGGGAGTCAGCACGCAATGGGCCGATCCGGTGACCGGGTCCTCGTCGACGCCGTGGTTCGGCGCGAAATAGCGCGAAACGAAGTCGACGCTGTCATCGGCCGGTGCCGTCGCGATGACACTCGCATCGGGAATGCGGCGCAGCGCGGCTAAGTCGGGCCGCAGCGCCGCGACATCCGCGGCACGCTCGTAGACCGCCAGCGTGCGGCCGCGGGCAACAAAGCCCTTTGCGGGCGTTCTGCCGAGCGCGGCGAAGACGCGAGGATCGGCGGCTTGCGGCTCGGTCGGCCATGCCGGAAAATCCATCGCCAGCAGATCGCCGTCGCGGGTCACGTTCAGCGGCCCGGCCTTGAGCGTCTCAAACCTGACCGCGCGCCGCTCGGGCGCCAGAATATTGGTGACGACATAGCCCGAAGCGAGCGTGGCGTGACCGCAGAGCTCGACCTCGACGGTTGGCGTAAACCACCGCAACAGATAGCCGTCTGCCTGCGGCGCGAAAAACGCGGTCTCCGCGAGGTTGTTTTCGGCTGCGACCGCCTGCATCGTCCGGTCCGGCAGCCATTCTTCAAGCGGGCACACCGCGGCCGGATTGCCGCTGAACAGCCGGCTCGTGAACGCGTCGACCTGGTAAAGCGAGATGCGCATTACGGACCTCCGAAGCTTGATGGCCAAAATAAAGCCGTCGTCAAATTTAATTTGCCGGAAAAGCTTGGCAGATTCGCGCTCCACATCGGAGCGGTTCAAGGCGACATCGCGCAACATGCCGTAGTCGAACTGCAGCAGCACGCGGCGGCTGCGCACCCGCTCGCGCCACAGCGCGATCTGGTTCGGCAGCTTTGCGAGCGAGGGCTGCCTGCGCGAGGATCGAAGGAGGCGACTATCTTGTCTGGGTGCAATCGCGAAGCACCGCTTGTCTGCTCAATTTTCGGGCTAATCCGGGTGAACGGATGACCCGATCTGACCGCTCATAACGGGCCGCGATGCCGCGCAGTCGCCGAAGCTCTGGCGGACGACATTCGCGACGGCCGGCTCGCCGGCGGCGCCAGGCTCCCGACCCACCGCGATCTTGCTTGGCAGCTCCGCATCACGATCGGCACGTGTGCCGTGCCTATGCGGAGGCCGAGCGGCGCGGCTTGATTGTCGGCGGGGTTGGCCGCGGGACTTTGTTCGGCGCTCAACACAGGCACCTCCGAGGAGGCCGGGCGACAGCGGAGGGCACGATTCCGAAACCACCGGTCACGATCAACCGGCCGGTCGCGTCCGGAGAAAAATCGGCAATGGTGGCAGCTTTGGGCTGCTCGACTAGCACGCTCCGGCCGGCCGGTCTGAGGGACCGCGCGGCCGGCGCTGCTTTTCTCGAACGTTGGGGATTGGCCACGACGCGAGCGCAGGCGGTGGCGACCGCCGGAGGTCAGCACGGGGTGGCCTGTGTCGTCGTGAGGCCGGCGACACGCTTGCGGTCGAGCGGCTGATCTATCCGGGCCTGCGCGCGTTGGGCGAGACTGCTGGATTTGCGGCTGGCGCCGGTCGCCGTCGATGAAGAGGGTCCCGTTCCCGACGCCTTTCTCGTTCCCGACGCTTTGATGCGGTCTGCCGCATGACGCATCTTCCCAGGGGTGCCCCGGGGGCGCGCCGCTCGCGATGTCCCGATGATACCGGGGAACGGCGAGGCTAGTGGAGAATCCGCCGCCGGAACGCTCTGTCCCGCGCGCTGCAGGAGTTGGGGGGCGGACGTCGCCTGTCGTGTCTCGATGGCGGGACCGGTCGGCGCAATCCCCGCCGGCGGTCGATGGCCTAATGATCAGCGCCGCCGGCTTCTCGGCAAGGTTCGCCCGCGACGACGCGTAAGTGATTGCGCCGACAGCCAAACGCAGCGGTTCGTTTCCCCTCTGCCCTTCATCTCACCGATCCCGATGCGGGTCAGGTTAGCCTGCATCCGACTCTTACGGAAGGCGACGCTGCGTATTTCGGCAATTGCGCGATAAATTCTGGCAGGAAGCGCAA
>JAFMSA010000929.1 GCA_017353855.1 Alphaproteobacteria bacterium | reverse complement strand
TTCGTCTGGGGCGCGATTTGGGAATCGAGGCCAAGCTGTTGCGGGCCGCATCCGATCGGATCGCGGCAGCGGCCGCCGACCCGCGCATATCTCGGGCGGAGAGCTTGCTCCTGGTCGTGGGGCGGGGCACCAACGACCCGGATGCCAATTCCAACATTTCCAAGCTCGCGCGCATGCTGTGGGAGGGTATGGGGCTGGGCTGGGCCGAGGCGGCCTTCAGCGGCGTCGCCCACCCCCGTGTCGACGCCGCGTTGACGCGTGCGGCCGGGCTTGGCTTTCGCCGTATCATCGTGTTTCCCTATTTTCTCTTTACCGGTGTGCTGGTCAAACGCATCTACGCCCAGACCGACGCTGTCGCCGGGCTCTTCCCCGATATCGAGTTCGTCAAAGCGCTCTATCTGCGCGATCACGACGGAGTGCTCGATGTGTTCGGCGAGCGCGTGGGCGAACTCCGCGACAGCCAGCCGGCAATGAACTGCCAGCTCTGCAAATATCGTACCCAGATCATCGGCTACGAGGGTGACGCCGGCGCGCCTCAGGCGGGACATCATCACCACGTCCGCGGCGTCGGCCTCGATCATCATCACCACCCCGATCACCGGCATCCCTGATGTTCGACACCTACGTGATGGTCGATTGGAGTGCTGCGGCCGTGCCGCGGACAGGGCGCGACAGCATCTGGATCTGCTGGCATGCGAGGGATGGCGAGAGGCTCGCAAACCCGCCGACGCGCTACGCGGCAAAGGCCCTTATCGGCGACTGGCTGGCCGCGGCATTGGGGCATGGCGAGAGGGTGCTGCTCGGGTTTGATTTCCCATTCGGGTATCCCGCCGGCTTCGCCGCGCGGCTCGGCCTCTCGGCGCCGCCTTGGCGCGGGGTTTGGGATGAAATCGCGCGGCTTCTGCGAGATGACGAGCACAACGCCAACAACCGTTTCGAGGTTGCCGCAACATTCAACGAGCGCATCTCGGGCGGCAGGTTTCCGTTCTGGGGGTGTCCGGCCGGTGTGCCGAGAGCGTGTCTCGGGTCAAAGCATCACCGTAGCCACGAGGCCAACGGCTTGCCCGAGCGCCGGCTGATCGACGAATACATGCGCGGGGCGCAGCCGTGTTGGAAGCTCCTGGGGGCCGGCTCGGTCGGCGGTCAGGTGCTGACCGGCCTTCCGGTGGTGCGGGCCTTGCGCGACGACCCGCGGTGGCGCGACCGCGCGCGTGTCTGGCCTTTCGAAACCGGCTTGCGGTCGCCGGCCGATGGACAGGTTGTGATGGCCGAGGTCTATCCCTCGCTGTGGGCCGTGCCGGCAGCTGACGGAGAACCCAAGGACGCCGCGCAAGTGCGTGCTGTCGCCCGGTTTTTCGCCGAGCACGACGGGGCGGGCAGGCTTGCCGGGATGTTCGCCGGCGATCCCCGGCTGACCCGCGAGCAGCGCGATCGGGTCGAGGCCGAGGAGGCCTGGACGCTTGGTGTGACCACGGCAAACCAGCGCCCGCTGCGGGTGCCGGGTGCGGCGTCCGCGCTCACCCACCCGGCCCCG
>JAFMSA010000928.1 GCA_017353855.1 Alphaproteobacteria bacterium | reverse complement strand
GACGCATCGAACAGCGCGACGGGAGGCTCTACGCCACGCAGTCGGCCGGCGCGGCGCAACCTGCCGCGGTCTGACACCGGAATATAAAACGGCCCGGCCGCCCCTCGGGAATCCCGTCTGGCCCTGAACTGACGCCTGTGGCTGTGAAGCGTAGAACCTGTCGTTCCGGCGCTAGGCCCGGGGGCCATGATTTTAACTGCTGCTGACAGCACCCGGCAGCAGACGCCGGCCTGGTAAGGGTCCGGACGCAGCTGAAGCGAGACCGGCTGTCCGATGCGGCCGGCAGCATCACGGCTTCCGGCGCGAATGTAGTTGGGCCGTGCGCTGCAGGGAAGCTCCGGGTGCGGCGCCCGGTTTTGCGCCCTGCAGCGACGTATCCGGTCCGGATTGGCCCTGATGTGCTTCGGGCCCCGTACCGGCGGTTTCGCCGTGGCGGTCGCGAGGAGCGGGGTCGGGAAATCGCTACGTCGGCACTGCCCTCGAAAACCGACGATTTCTCCAGCCTTGCACACGCTTTGAGGCGTGTTTGGTAGCCTTTTATCTCCCGCGTCGCTATTCGTCCCTGCCAGCGGTCAGCTCCGCGGGCGGCGTCTTTGGCACGCCAGCTATGTCAAGGCGCAGGATGCGCCGCCACCCAGGGCACATGATACATTGCCCGGGCAGACTGCGGCACGGCATGTACTGCCCGACAATCATCCTTGTTATCGGTAAGTAACTATATTAGCATAATTAAATGAAAAATAGGTCGGCATTCCGTCGGGACGTGACGTGCTTGCGCAATCAGTTGATGAATCTGTCGCGCCGGATGCGGCGCGAAGCGCAAAGCGGCGATCGGTCCTGGGCCCGTCTGCGATTGCTTGGCGCCATCGCGCGTGCCGCAGACGAGGCGACGCCAACCAAGCTCGCAGAGTCCGAAAGCATGCGGCCGTCGAATCTGGCGGCGGCACTTCGCGACCTCGAGGCGGACGGTTTTATCCTACGCGCAGCCGATGCTGAGGATCGCCGCAAAGTGCGGGTCCGACTGACCCCGACGGGGCGCGAGGTGCTTCGGGAAACCACTGCCCGCCACGAGCGGTGGCTCAGGGAAGCCATCGAAACCTCACTGACCGGGCAGGAACGTGCACTGTTGTTCAGGGCCGGCAAGCTGCTCGATCGGCTCGCCGCGTATTCGGCATCGGGACCGTTTCGGCCTGCGCTACCGACAGCGCCCGCTCGACTTATTTCATCGCAATCGTCTGCGCCAATGCCGGCCAATCGGCGATCGCGGACTCAAGCGGCGCGCCGGCCCGCGAGGCGGTCGGGCACGCGCGGCAGTTCGGAAGGCCCGGGACGCGTCGTGTAGTCAGGCTTCGCCTTGGCGGCGGCGATTACGTCGCGGTCTGGTTAGCTCAGGCAGCCGGCCGGCATCGGTCGCGTCCATGACGGGTGCGCGTTGAAGTGGCGCGGATGTTAGCGGGGCTGCCAGACTTTGAAGAGCGGCATTGCAGGTCACGCGCCGGCTTCGAGGGGGGCCGTGAGCCTTGCGGTGCCATTCG
>JAFMSA010000383.1 GCA_017353855.1 Alphaproteobacteria bacterium | reverse complement strand
CTCCTCCTCCTCCTTGTGCGCCTTGCCCGTCACCAGGAGCGTGTTCTGGTGAACAGTGACATCCAGCTCGGACGGCGAGAATCCCGCCACGGCCATCGTCAGCCGATAAGCGTCTTCACCGGTCTTCTCAATGTTATAAGGGGGATAACCGGGGGATGCGCCGTCGACGCGAGTTGTCGCATCGAGCAGGCGGAACAGACGATCGAAGCCAATCGTCGAACGGAACAGTGGGGAGAAATCGAAACCATCCATAACCATATCCTCCAGTGAGCAACATGGGTCTCGGCATCTCAACAACGGACGATGCCAGTCTTTGATGCACAGCCCCGAGGTGGCGACCGTGCAACGCACATATGGTGACTGGCGAAAATCTTTCAAGACTTTCAAGTGGATTGGCGAAAACGAGTTCCGCTCCTTTGGCTTCATGCTGGTGTGGGCTCAATAGAACGAGAAGCGTCACGCCTCGCGCAGGTCATCTGCACTTTCAGGTAAGGCCGGGTCGACGACCGCGGCACCGAGGCGCGGCAGTTTCATGTTTGCGTCCTCAACCTCGTCATCGCTTGCGATCGTGTTCTGAAACTCCACTTGCACTGCTGATGCACTAGTCCACCTGCGCGCCGCCGGACAACAGGCGCCCGACGTCTGGCTCGCCCCCACATATCGCTGAGCCGGGAGCACATCAGCCTGTCCGACGATTTTCTGTCGGATCGCGCC
The DNA here is from genome assembly GCA_017353855.1 of Alphaproteobacteria bacterium. Lineage (GTDB taxonomy): Bacteria > Pseudomonadota > Alphaproteobacteria > ATCC43930 > CGMCC-115725 > AP-15. The sequence goes on along the minus strand of JAFMSA010000383.1, from coordinate 4,239 downwards.
ACCGCAACCGCAGGCGCGCGCCGGTCCCTCAATTCTCGGTCGGACGCGGGCCGCCGCATGATCCAGGTGTTTGGGGTGCGTTTGACTTTAGGCGTCTTTATATAGGGCGCAACCAGAATTTTGTTCTCGTTGCGTCGGCTCACGCACGACTCCGAGACCGACAACGTCCAACAACGCATTCAAAGTTGTCGCAAACGCCGATGAGCGAGAAACGATTGGTTGCGTTCATGCGGTGATGAATGACTGAACCAAGACCAACGCCGTTCCGCCGCCACCCCCCACAAGTGTGATCGCGATCAACAAGGCCGTTGCCTCGCGGCAGTTCAGTGGCCAATCCTTCGCGGCTTTTCCATCCCCGCAAGCTAGCCCGTTTCGGCCGTAAATGTCGATCCTCTGCATAACCAGATCTGGTCCAGAGGCGTACGGAAACGACCAGCACAGCGCATAAACGCGATTAGTACATTGCAGTGCCTCTTTGGGACGGGTTCTCTGTGGCTAGGACCACAGCGACTGCGATGCGAGACGGGCGCCTTCAACGAGTGTGCGCAGTTTGGCCCAGACCAGGTCGGCGTGAACCCGGCCGCCGAGGCCGCAATCAGTGCCGGCGATGACGTTCTCGCGGCCGACGATTTGGGCGTAGCGCTGGATGCGGTCGGCCACGAGCTGCGGGTGCTCGACGAGGTTTGTGGCATGGCTGACGACGCCGGGCATCAGCATTTTGCCCGGCGACAATTTCGCCGACTGCCAGACCCGCCATTCGTGCTCGTGCCGCACATTGGCCGCCTCGAACGAATAAGTCCGCGCTTTTACCTCGAGGATCAGGTCGATGATATGCTCGAGCGGCAGATCATGCGTATGCGGCCCATGCCAGCTACCCCAGCACAAATGATAGCGTACCCGCTCCTCGGGAATACCGGCGAGCGCGCGATTGACGGCATCGATGCGCCGCTGGGCGAACCGACGATAAGCGTCCACCGTCGGTTCGGGCTTCAGCATATCCCACCAATCCGCCAGGCCGGGGTCATCGATTTGCAATATAAATCCTGCCGCGACGACCGCGCGATATTCGACGCTCAGCGCGTCGGCCAACGCGAACAGAAACTCTTCCTCGGTCTTGTAGTATTCGTTGAAGATGAAGTGGTCGAGCCAACCGGGCGCCAGCACCGGCACGAACGCCTCTTCGACCGCCGTGCCGGACCGCTCGATGGCCGCCGTGAAGGCTTCGAGCTGGCGGTTGATGGCTTCCGGTCCCCTGGATCTGACGGGACCACGGGCGATCACCCGTACCGTGACCGGCGGCATCGGCTTCTCGCCGGGGACCAGGAACAGCGTTCCGGCCCGGTCGCAATCGGCGTAAAAATCGGGGAATTCGTCGCGCTCGCGAGTCGAATGGCGAGTCGTAGGCGGCTCGTCCGGCGCCACGGCGCGCGCCTCGACGCCGGTGAGATGCGCCGTGTAATGGGCGAGGCTGCGGGAAGTCCAGAACTCGCCGTCACCGATGCAATCGATCCCGATCCCGACCTGCCTCTTTACGGTCTCTTCGATCGCGGGCGTGACCTGCGCGGTGATGATCCGGGGGTCGGTGATCTCGGAATTGGCGAGCCGCGCCGGCATATCCTCCCACCCCTTCGGCGGCGGCAGCCGACCGACATGTGAGCTTCTGATGCGCGTCAAGCTCTTCTTCATATTTGTGCGCCCTCCCACTCTCAATATGCAATTCACGAATAATCGCAGGACGGGAAGACCCGTCGTGCCGGCGAAAGCTTGCCACTTGCGCCTTGCTCGAGCTACTCCCTCGTCACGGATTGAAGCAGAGGGAACGAGATGATCGCGGGCGCCCCTCTTTGAATCCGTTGACCCGAACGGATCCGACCGGCTGCACAAAGGAGCGCAGCTGCTGAACCACGATGCCGCGGTTCTCGAGCGCCACCGGGGCCTCCGCGCGCACGCTCGGGTCATTGTCGTTGAGCGGCTCGCACAGCTCCGGACACAGTTCCGGGGTGTCCCGGCCAAAGGCTTGCGGAAGCTCGTTGGGGAGTGGCCGCCAAAACGCGACTTGCCGCCGCCGAGCGCCCCTCCGCAGGGAGCAGCATACGCCGATAGTACCGGTCGATCGGTCTGGACTGGACCGACAGCCGCCATTTGCTGTCGGCGTTGAGAAAAACCCCTCAGGAGCCGATGGGCGAAGCCGACAGCGGCCGTACGCATGGCTACTTCTGGCGAATGTAAATTTAAATGAGACGGAGGGTGTGCGCGGACGATACACTCGCGAAGTCACTGCGGATGTGGAGGCTTGATTTCATGAGCGCGCGCGACCCAGCTGAAGCCGTCGAAGTCCTTAACCTGGTGCTGAAGTTCTTTGGCGATGGCGAGCGGTGGGTCAGAGGCTCCTTGAGCGATCGCCGAGGGAAACGTTGCCTCGTCGGCGCGCTCGATTTCGTCACCAGCCATCATGGGATGAATAGCAATGCGGCAGAGCAGTACCTGGCGGACGAAATTTCGGCCGCCGGGGATTGCAATGACGCCCGCGGGGACTGCGCCAGGTTCCGAGCCGGGCTCCGCCGAGCTTTGTGCGGGGGACCACATCGGGTCAGCGAGGCTGTCCTCCGCAGGGACAGCCTTTCCGATTTTAACGATGGCTGTGAGGATTTTGCCAAGTTGCGGACGCTCATCCTCCAGGCGCGTGCGACAGCGGTGAATGATGCGGATGCCGGGCCGGCGCCGGGCCGGGGTTTCGACATCGAGTTGGACGAACGGGTTATGGCTTAAGCCGACAGCGGCGGCTGCGGCAAGACCGGCCACCGCCCCGTAGGTTTCCCGCTGCGGAGACGTCCTCCGCAGCGAATACCGATCTTCAGCCTCCGCCCTTGCCACCAAAGTACCATAGCAGGCGATATGAGTTACCTGCGCCTTGATGTCGTATCCAAATAAGCCACCGCCGCTATGACCGCCTGGCAGGGGCAGGCGACGAGCGCACGACGATGGCGCCTTTGCTTGAACGCGCCCAATGCTTCCCATGGTGGGTCGAAGGCTTACCTCGTGCTCACCGGCGCGACGGCGCATGCGGTGGTATCGCACCCCGCGTGTAGTCGGAGCAGCATTTCCATGTCGACGCCAAACGCCTTCTCGACCCTGGGCACCATTTCGGGCGACAGCGCCGCCTTGGCTATGCAGCAGACCGGAGAGGGTGGCGTGCTCCGTCGCCGCCGACCGAAAAGCCAAGTTAAGTTCCTCGAGAACCTCTGGGCGGATGTACTCTGCCCGGATGGGTCGCGGTCATACCGATCTTAACAGGCCCGTCGCTCATTAATGTTAGTCTTCATCGCAAATTTCGCCCGTCGAATCTTTAAGGTCAGCCGCCAGTTGCCACTGACCGAAATGCTCCGGATGTCGGCGCGATCAGCTCGAAGCTGATGAACCCGCCAGCCCGGCGGCCCCGATTGTCAAACGGCCTAACGCGGCATCGGGGACGGCCCTACCCTTTATCCCCCATATTGCGATCGCCTCCTTTCTTCCTCGGCGGGGCTAGCTGGCAGTGAACCGCTGAATATCCAAAACAGTGCCTCGTACGGTCTCGTTCGCACGCGTGTTACCATTTCCGCTGCGCGGGCTCCTCTCGGTATCCAAAATGACTACTTTGGATACCGACGAGGTGCCGCGCTGACGGCTTCCCGATCACGCTCGTGCCGCGTTGGCCTAGCCGCCGGGGATGAATTTCCTCACCTCGTTCACGACGCTGTCTACGACGGACGGATGCGTTGAGTTGGGCTGACTCGCCTGCATGCTCGCCCCCTCAAAAGCCGCGAGTGCCGTACTCGCGATGAACTGGTGGCCTCGCGCGGTCGGATGGACATCGTCCCAAAAAAGATAGGAATTCGGGTCGCTGCACACGGCAGTCCCCACCAAGCAAGGGTCGGTGACGTTGGTGAAGCCGAACGGCGTCGGCATCGTCACCGCGCTTTGCGCGAGGGTGAAGAGATCGACCCGGATGATCTTCACGTTCAACCGCGTCGCGGCGTCATTGAGAATGACATCGACGGCAGCGTTGAAGGCCATAGTCAACTGTTGCTCCTGGGCGGTGGTGCCAGCCGAACGCGCGCTCGGGGTCAGACCCTTGTTCGGGATATTCGGCACCAAGAAGATCGTCGCCCCATGCGCCGCCAGGTTCTTCACGATATCGCCTACCTTCATCGCCAGGTTAGCGACAAAGTCCGCTGTGTCGCCGGGTTGTAAGTCATC
>JAFMSA010000382.1 GCA_017353855.1 Alphaproteobacteria bacterium | reverse complement strand
AGGATAAGTCGCTGTCCGCGCAGTTCGAGCACACCGTTGGAGTGACGGCGACCGGTCACGAAATCTTTACGATATCGCCGGCGGGGCTGAACCAGCCGCCTTACATGCTTGCAGCCTGAGCCGCTAACGGCCTTCGCGGCCTTGCTGCACAATGATCCTTAGGGTGCCCGAGCCTGCCCGCCCGCTTCTCCGGCCCGATTGACGAGGGATGCCGGACGGCTGACGCGGGGCCTGTCCTTCGCATACAGTGAGGTTCCGGTCCGCGCTGACGCGCGGCCAGCGCGGGGTCAAAGCTAAACTCGCCGCCAGAAGGAGGCCTTATGCTAGCGATGTTGGTGAAGGTGCGGATCAAGCCGGAGGAGCGCGAGCGCTTCCTCAAGGCCATCGAGGTGGATGCCGAGGGCTCCGAGCGGGATGAGCCCGGCTGCTTGCGCTTCAATGTGCTCCAGGACGAGCAGGACCACAACGTCTACTACTTTTACGAGGTCTATAGGGACGAGGCGGCGTTGGAGGCGCATCGGAACGCACCCCACTACGCCGTCTGGCGTGCGGCCGCCGACACGCTGGACGGCGCCCCCGAGGCGAGGCGCTGCCGGACGGTGTTTCCCGCGCCGACGGGGTATTGGACGAGAAAATAGCGGATAATCCGGGTAATGCGCGGATAGGCCCTAAGAGCGGGCTGACCCGCCGTTATCGCGAGGTCCGGCGACCGTCGCCCGTTGCTGCGGGCGTTGGGTGCGAGCCGGCGGTATCCCGGCGATTATGCCGCCGCGAACCGACGCGGCGGGCCCAGCCACGGCAGCGCGCCAGGCTCAGGCTTGAACGCGACCCGACATGCCGAAAGCATCCGAGGCGCACGGCCGTCAACGAGCGGGCCAACTTGAGGCGGCGGGCGAACCTGTAGCAGTGTGCGGCGATCGGGGCTCAATCAGCGCATAGGAGGGATCATGAAGATCGGTTTTGTCGGGCTCGGGATCATGGGGCATCCGATGGCCCTCAATCTGATCAAGGGCGGGCACGAGCTCTTCGTCTATGGCAAGCGCAGGCTGCCGCCTGACGTCCGCGAGGCAGGTGCCACGGTCTGCGACACCCTGAAAGACATTGCCGCACGCTCGGAAATCGTGATCGTGATGGTTCCGGACACCCCTGACGTGAAGGCGGTTCTGTTCGATTCCGACGGGATTGCCGAGGGACTGTCGCCGGGCAGGATCGTTGTCGATATGAGCTCGATCTCGCCTATCGAAACCAAGCTGTTCGCCGCTGAGGTCAACAAAAAGGGCTGTGATTATCTGGATGCGCCGGTGTCGGGCGGCGAGGTGGGCGCCAGGGCGGCCTCACTGACGATCATGGTGGGAGGGCCGCAGCAGGCTTTCGAGAAGGTCAAGCCGATTTTCGAGCTGATGGGCCGGAATGTCACGCTGGTTGGCGGCAATGGCGACGGGCAGACGACCAAAGTGGCCAATCAGATCATCGTCGCGCTGACGATCGAGGCCGTTGGCGAGGCGCTTGTGTTCGCCTCGCGTGCCGGCGCCGATCCCGCCAGGGTCAGGCAGGCGCTGATGGGCGGTTTCGCCTCATCGCGGATTCTGGAGGTGCATGGCGAGCGGATGATCAAGCGCACCTTCGACCCCGGCTTCCGCATTGAACTGCATCAGAAGGACCTCAGCCTCGCGCTTCAGGGAGCCCGCCTCCTCAGCCTTTCATTGCCGAACACCGCCACCACCCAGGAACTGTTCAACGCCGCCGCGGCGCTGGGCGGCAAAGGTTGGGACCATTCGGGCCTCGTCCGCGTGCTCGAGCATCTCGCCGGTCACGAGGTGGCCGAGGGCTGAGCGCCGCTGCCCGCAAGCCGGCCGACGGGAGCAATATCCCTCAACTCCAGAGTGAGGATTAACGGCCGAGGACGCGGTCGAGGGTGCGCACAGCGTTTTGCGGACCGCGTTCCGCCTCGGCTTCGGCCTCGGCGAGGTAGCCGTAGAGGCGGGAGATCGCGTCGTAGATGTCGCGCGAGGGCGGATTTTGTTCGAGAAAATCCGAAATCTCCTCCATTTCGGCGACCCAGCGATAGGCCTTGTCGTACATCCGCGGGATGCTGTTGCGGAACTGGCCCAACAGCCCGGGCTGGCTCTCCGAAAGCTCGGCGATCAACGCTTCGGCACAGCCGAAGCGCGCCGCACCCAGCATCATCGCCGAGGCGATAGCGGTGGTGCCTTTGGTGATCCCGGCATAGGACATTTTGAGACCGGAAGCGGCGCCGACCGGCCCGTCTATGACGCGCCAATCAATCCCCCAGTCGCGCAGCACTGCGGTTTGGCTCGCCGTCGGGCCCGAGGCGTAAATTGTCGGGCTGTAGCCCGGCCGCGGGGGTCCGCCGATGATGCCGGCATCGACGAAATCGGCGCCGCTGGGTGCAATGATGTCGCCGATGCGCATTGCGGTTTGCGGGCTCACCGCGTTGCAGTCGATGTAGGCCGGCTTTTTGTCGAGTGCGGCGAGGGGCTGCGCCAGCCGGTGCGCAAGCGCCTCGGCCTCGCCGGGCGGCAGTATGGAGAGGAAAAAATCGGCGCCCGCCAGCAACTGGCGCTCGTCGGCCGCCGGAGTCATACCGGCGGCTTTCGCGCGCTGTGCGCTTGCCTGGCTGCGACCGCTCAGGAGCGTTCGCACTTCCGCTCCGCTCTCATGCAGCCGGCCCCCCACGCCGGCGCCCATTATGCCCTGCGCGATTATTGCGAAAACTGCCATCAGATGCCTCCGATCGGGAGAAGCGTTGCCGGCCAAATTATCGGCCAAGGCGCTTCCTGGGAAGAGGCTCAGGCGGCTCCTCTTTGCTGATCGGCGAGGGCTTGTTGCAAACGCGGGATGCCGATGCGGTGACAGAAGTCACCAAATCCCTCGCCTTCCGCACGAGCCGAGGCGAAGAACCCGAGCAGCGGGTCCAGCATTTCGGCGATCCCATTCAGCGGCACCTTGTCGACGAACGGGGCGTTGAGCCGCGTCCCTTCGAAATCGCCGCCGACGAACACCGCATAAAAGCCGGGCATGCGGCCGACGATGCCGATATCGCCGGTGTAGGGCCGGGCGCAGCCGTTCGGACAGCCGGTGATACGAATGCTGAGCCTTTCCTGTTCCAGTCCGTAGCGCCGCAGCCGCGCTTCGAGCGCGCCGACGATTTGATCACGCACGCGTTCGGCCTCGGTCAGGGCCAATCCGCAGGTCGGCAATGCCGGGCAAGCCAGCGCCCAACGCCCGGCCGGCAGCAGGCTCGTCTCCGGCGGCACCTCGTATTGGCGCAGCAGCGCATCGATCGCATTGCGGTCCCTCGGGAGAATCTCGCTCAGAATGATGTCCTGGCTGGGCATCAGGATCGGGTCGCAGTGAAAGCCGCTGACGATCTCGCGCAGCGCCGTGCGGATCCGCGAGCGGTCACTGTCTGCTATGCGCCCGCTCGGCACGGGGATGCCGAGATAGAGCTTGCCGTCGTGCTGCTCATGCCAGCCGAGATGGTCGGGAACCCCGAAGGCCGGCATCTCGCGGCAGGGTTCGAGCGTCTTAGCGAGATATTCCGAGAGCCGCTCGCGCGCCCACTGTTCGCCGCGCTCGGCGATCACGTATTTGAGGCGGGCGTGGCGGCGGTTTCCGCGATCGCCGTGATCGCGGTGCAGCCGCACGACCGCGGCCGCCGCATCGAGCAGATCCCCCGGTTCGATGAACGCTACGGGTGTCGCAAGCCGCGGGTACGTCTTGGGGTTATTGTGGGTCATCCCGTGGCTGCCGCCGAGCAGGAAATTATAGCCGGTCAGTCGATCCCCTTCGAACAGCGCGACGATCGCGAGATCGTTGGTCAGGACGTCGATCGTGTTGTCCTCGGGGATCGCGAGCCCGACCTTGAACTTGCGCGGCAGGTAACGCTCGCCGTAGAGCGGGTCGGGCGCCTCGGACGCACGCTCGTCCTCCTCCCAGCGCGCCCCGTCGACCCAGATTTCGTGATAGGCGCGCGTGCGCGGCAGCAGGTGGTTGGAAAGCCGGCGGGTCTCGGCCTCGAGCCGCTCGTGCACGGCGTCGCGGACCGGCGCCGGCACGGTCGTTACCGTGCGCACGACATCGCCGCAAGCGGCCAGGGTCGTCAGCACGGCCGCGTTGATCTCGCCGATCGTCGATCTGAGGGCCGCTTTGACCACGCCGTGGAATTGTATGCTCTGCCGCGTCGTGACGCGCAGCGACCCGTTGGCGTAGCGATCCGCGAGGGCGTCGAGGGCAAGATATTGCCCGGCGGTGAGGCGCCCGCCGGGGATGCGGACGCGCACCATGAACTGCCACGCCTTGTCGTCGCCACGCTGCTTGCGCTCGGTCGCGCTGTCGCGGTCGTATCCCTGGTAGATCCCGTGGAATTTGAGGAGCGAATAGCCCTCGTTGTCGAAGGGTGTGGCGGTGTCGGCGAGGTCGCGGGCGATATGCCCGCGCAATTGGCGGCTCTGTTGCTTGACGGCCTCGGCCTTCGAAATCGAATCGCTCTGAACCATATCGCACCCCTTCCCGAGGCGAGACGGCACAATACCGTCACCTGATGTGATTCAGATACATATTCCTGTTTTATTGTGTCAATCGGCTAAATTTCACATATATAATTAGCTAAACCTGCCTCAAGGCTCTCTCGATGTCGTCAAGCAGGTCAGCCTCGGCTTCGAGGCCAGCGGAAAACCGCACCAGCCGGTCGCCGATGCCGAGCTCGGCACGTTCCTCCGGTTTGAGGCGTGAATGCGTCGTCGTCGCCGGATGCGTGACGAGGCTCTTAGTGTCGCCCAGATTGTTGGAGATGTCGGTAAGCCGCAGCGCGTCGAGAAACCGGAAGCAGCCCTCTTTGTCGGCGGCGACATCGAAACAGACGAGGCTGCCCCCTTGTTTCATCTGCCGACAGGCCAACTCGTGCTGGGGGTGGCTGGGGAGGCCGGGATAGAGCA
>JAFMSA010000927.1 GCA_017353855.1 Alphaproteobacteria bacterium | reverse complement strand
GCAGCCCCCGACAGAAATTCGGACGCGGTGATCCAACCCCGCCGTGAGACGATTTCGCGGTAGAGCCATCCGGCGGTGCCGCCGCCGAAGCTCGTCACGCCGAGCCAGAAGAACGCAGCAAATATCGCCGGCAGTCCGATCCGCGCGGCCGGCCGCATGCCGCGTCTGTCAGCTTCCGCCACGAGCCCCCTTCCCGCCGATCTTCTCGACCTTCCGAAAGTATCCGCTGTCCGGGGGGATTTCCATCGCCTGGGCGAAGGGATAGGCTGTGGGCCCCTTGGAGATGCTGCCTGCGCCGCCGATGCTCGATATCTCGTCCGATCCCGCCGCGCCCCAGCCCGTGCGATTGGCCGATTACCGGCCGCCCGCCTTTCTGATCGACACGGTCGAGCTCGTCTTCGAGCTCGCAGATGCCTCGACGCTGGTGAAATCCCGGCTGCAGATCCGGCGGAACCCGGCGGCTCGCGAGCGCGCTGCGCCGCTGCATCTCGACGGCGAGGAGCTCGCACTGGTCTCACTCGCGCTCGACGGCGAACCGCTCGGGGCCAATCGCTACGAGCTCCCGACGGAAGGCGGGTTGATCCTGGCCGATGTGCCCGACGAGTTTACGCTCGATCTCGAGACCCGGATCTCCCCTCAAAACAACACCGCGCTTTCGGGTCTCTACATGTCGGGCGGCAACTTCTGCACGCAATGCGAGCCCGAAGGCTTTCGCCGCATCACCTACTTTGTCGACCGGCCCGACGTGATGGCCCGCTATACGACGAGGATCCTCGCCGACAAGGCTCGCTTTCCGGTGCTGCTGTCGAACGGCAATCCTGTCGAACGCGGCGAGAGCGGCGACGGCCGGCACTGGGCCAAGTGGGTCGACCCCCACCCCAAGCCCTCTTACTTGTTTGCGCTCGTGGCGGGCGACCTGGTCGCGGTCCGCGACAGCTTCACGACCCGGTCCGGCAAGGAGGTGGCGCTCGCGATCTGGGTGCGGCGCGGTGACGAGGACAAGTGCGACCACGCGATGGCTTCGCTCAAAAAAGCGATGCGCTGGGACGAAGAGGTCTTCGGTCTCGAATACGATCTCGACGTCTTCAATATCGTCGCAGTCAGCGACTTCAACATGGGAGCAATGGAGAACAAAGGTCTCAATATTTTCAATACGAGATATGTTCTGGCGAAGCCGGAGACTGCGACCGACACTGATTACCAGAACATTGAGGGGGTGATCGCCCACGAATATTTCCACAACTGGACCGGCAACCGGGTGACCTGCCGCGACTGGTTTCAGCTATCGCTGAAGGAAGGCTTGACCGTCTTTCGTGACCAGGAATTTTCCGCCGACCAGGGCAGCCGTGCCGTTCGGCGCATCGCGGAGGTGCGCTCATTGCGCGCGATACAATTTCCCGAAGATGACGGGCCGCTCGCCCACCCCGTACGGCCGGACAGTTACATCCGGATCGACAATTTCTATACGCCGACGGTCTATAACAAGGGCGCCGAACTCGTGCGCATGATCCAGACACTCGTCGGCAGGGAAGGATTCCG
>JAFMSA010000381.1 GCA_017353855.1 Alphaproteobacteria bacterium | reverse complement strand
GCACAATGCCGGTGCAGCGCTCGTTTTGCAAAGGGAAGCCGCAGCGGGCCCGGCGGATGTCGTGAAAGCCTGGCGCGATGCAGCTGCGCGACGTCGGCTGCTCTCGGATGCCCGAGAAACGTGCCCGTCGGACTTATTGCACTTGAATTGAATGCAGTAAGCCAGCCCTGCGGCAAGCCGCGCCCTGCGGGCGCGTCACGTAGCGCGTCGGGTGCGAGAAACCGGCAAGATTGGCGGCGGGCCGGAAAAACCGAAACCGATTTCGACCCGCCGCGCCTGCAGCGGGCTAGAACAACGTGCCGTCGCTGCCGATTGTGAGCGGCGGGCGTCCATCGGGCCGGCGTTCGAGCGCGAGTTCGCGGCCGGCGGCCCAACTGCCGCCTTCGAGCACGCAGGCGAGCGGGAACTCATGCGCGGCCTTTCCCAGAGCCTCGCGGACCCGGGAAGCGAGACGGTCGAGCAGCGTCACCGTCAACGCCCGCCATTCGACAACCGCCTCGCTCCACGGCTCGAGAAGCCGCTGCGGGAGAGCAGGATCGCGGTGCACGATTACGCCGCAATCCAAAAAGAGGCCGCCATTGCGGTATTCGGCAAGCCCGGTGAGCCCGTCGAGTCGGATGATATTCAGCCCCGCCGCCGCGAGCGGTTCGACGAGCGAATAGGCGAGCCATTGACTGAGCTTGTGAAACGGGACCAGCCCGTCGCCGGGCACCGCCCGATGGCGGCCGCAATCGCCGCACGGAATGCCGCCGAGACTGAGCCCTCCCGGCCAGATCGGGCCAAATGCCTGCAACAGCGTGTGCAGGATCTCATCGGCCGAAACTATCCCCCGTGATGCTGCCCAGTAGTCACAAAGGTTTCCGAGCCGCCCCGGCGCGCCAAACAGCGCCGGCGATGCGGCGCATATTTCCCCCGCCCGCCTCAGCAATAGGGCGCGTCCCTCAAGTCCGACGAGGTTGTTTCCGGGCCGGACCTGAAACGAGTCGCCGAGCGCCTGCGCAGAAACGCGCGAGAGCGCCGCGGCATCGGCGCGCCAGGGCGAAGCTGGGTCGTCGGAAAAGAGCCCGGCCTGCATTGCACGCAGGCTCGCCACGGCAAGCCCTTCCGAGCGCGACAGCACCCGGCCGGTCTCGGCCTCGCGAAATCTCCAGCCCGGTCCTGCCCCGGCATCGAGCAGGACCGAGATGACGGCGAGATCGATGCGGGCGCGGGCGGTCTCTGCGACATCCGCGCCCGGGGCGACAAATGCGGCACGATCGAGCCCGCCGACCGAGAAATGCCGCCAGCGGCTGTGATAGGGTACCGCGAGGTCCGGGTAGCGGCGTCGGGTTACCGCGATCACACGCTCGACGGCAGTATCGAGGCGGTCGAGAACCACCCGGAAGTGGCGCGTTTCGCCGCGTTCGGCCGCAGCGAACACGATCCCGCAACGCTCCCTTACGGCAGCTGCGTTCAGCAGCGCCGCCACTCCCCTCGCGGACGGCTCACTCGTCGAAAGCACGGCCCCTGGTGCGGTTCAGCTCCTCCGGAGCCGGCATGCCCGACGGGGCAAAATATCCCGCCGCCTTCTTCGCCTCGATCTCGACCGCGGCATCGAGCGGGATCAGCCGATCGGGAATCGCCACCTGCTCTACGACTTCAATCCCTTGCGCCCTAAGCGCATCATGCTTGAGGTTCGACATCGATACCCAGCGATCGATCCGGCGAATACCGAGCCAGTGAAAGACATCGGGCATCAGCTCCTGAAAGCGCATGTCCTGTACGCCGGCAACGCATTCAGTGCGGCGGAAATAGGTATCGGCCCGGTCCCCTCCCGACTGGCGCTTGCGGGCGTTATAGACAAGGAATTTGGTGACCTCTCCGAGCGCCCGACCTTCCTTGCGGTTGTAGACGATAATCCCCACCCCGCCCTGCTGCGCAGTCGCGACGCAAACCTTGATACCGTGCACGAGATACGGGCGGCACGTGCAAATATCGGAGCCGAAGACGTCCGATCCGTTGCACTCATCATGGACCCGGCAGGCAATCACCGTGCCCGGATCGGCAATCCGCTCCACCTCACCGAAAAAATAGACCGTCGTCCCGCCGATCGGCGGCAGCAACACCTCGATATCGGGCCGGGTGACGAGTTCGGGGAACATACCCCCGGTCTCCTCGAACAGCGTGCGGCGCAGTTCGTCCTCGGGGACTCCGAAGCGGGCGGCCACGCCCGGCAGGTGCCATACCGGGTCGATCGCCGCTTTGGTCACGCGGATCTCGCCGTTAGCGAGCAGCACCACGCCATCCGGCCGCAACGTACCGTCAGCGAGGAGCGGGCGAAGCTCGGGGGTGGCTATCTGTGCCCGGGTAATCGCGATCGTCGGACGCGTGTCGACGCCGGCGCGGATGTGCTCGCCGAACACCTCGCCGACGAGATGTCCCCACGGGTCTAGCGAAACGATCTTTGCCGGGTCGGCCCACAACGGATTTGGCGCGATCAGGTTTGTCGGTGCCGTGTCGGTGAGGTCGGGCCGGTGGTCCCGCGCCAACGCCCGCGTAGCGACCGCGAGGGCGCGGTAGAGCGCATAGGATCCCGAATAAGAGCCGAGCGCGTTCCGATAGCGCGGTTCGGCAGGACTTGCGACCAACGGTCCGCGCTCGGCAGGGCTCGGCGCGCCCCAATGCAGAGGTATTGCCCCTTGCCCGGCCATTCCGGGATGGGAAGTCAACCGGATGTGACGCGGTATCGAATGGTCCATGCTTCGCGCTGGAAAAGCCGATAGATGGAGAGCGTCGCCGAAATTATCAACAGACTGCAGTTCAGCAGCTTGCCTCACGATGGTGATTTCGGGATTGTCCTTGCGGTACCAAGTTAAACTCCTAGCCGTCTATCGCACAGGTCCCATGTCCGAGCCGCCGCTGGATCCGCGCAAGTTTCTTGATCCCTTCTTGACCACCAAGGGCGAGCGGCGCGCCTGGGTCAGCCTGAAAGAACTCGAGACCCTTTGGTTCAATACCGGGACGCTATGCAATCTGACCTGCCGGCATTGCTACATCGAATCCTCGCCGAAGAACGACCGGCTCGTCTACCTGACGGCTGCCGAAGTAACAGAATATCTCGACGAGAGCGCGTCCAGCGGTTTGCGGACATCACTGATCGGATTTACCGGCGGCGAGCCCTTCATGAACCCCGAACTCGCCGCCATGCTCGAGGCGGTCCTGTCGCGCGGATTGCGCGCACTAGTGTTGACCAATGCGATGAAGCCGATGGAGAAGTGCAAACCGGCTCTACTGAAGCTCCGGGACGAATATGGAAACAGGCTGACGATTCGCGTCTCGATCGATCACTATGGCCGTAGTGTTCACGAGCTGGAACGTGGAACCCGCAGCTGGCAGCCGACGATCAACGGGTTGATATGGCTCTCTCGCAACGGGTTTTCCGTGCACGTCGCGAGCCGCCAGCTCTCCGGGGAGCCGGAGAAAGCTATTCGTCAGGGCTTCGCGCGGCTGTTCGCCGAGATCGACGTCCCGATCGACGCCGATGATCCGGTGATGCTGACGGTGTTTCCCGAGATGGACCCGAACTCCGACGTACCGGAAATCACCGAAGCGTGCTGGGGTATCCTTGGCAAGTCGCCCGAAAGCGTGATGTGCGCCACGTCGCGGATGGTCGTGAAGCGCAAGGGCGCCCAGCGTCCGGCAGTTATCGCCTGTACGCTGCTGCCCTACGATCCCCGCTTTGAGCTCGGCCATACGCTGCGCGAGGCGAACCGCGCCGTGCCGCTCAATCACCCGCATTGTGCCAGGTTTTGTGTGCTTGGTGGCGGCGCATGCAGCCGCGGATAATCGTTCGCGCGGTCTCCTGTCAAATCGGGAATTTCGTCGATTCTCACGATTGAAGCGCTGCCCGCGTCACACAAAGCGTGAGCCAGATCAAATGGCTAATTGGCCAGCTCCGGGAATCGCCGCCAGCGCCGCGGTTTGTTTGATGATCTCGAACGAGCCCTCCCAGATCATGTGCAGCGCGACAAAGGTAATAATCCCGAGCCCCACCCAGGAAATCCAATAGTGGCGGTCGAGGAGCCGGGCGATCCAGGTCGACGCGACACCCATCAAGGCGACCGAGAGAACAAGCCCGAAGGCCAGCAACCCGAAATGATCGCGCGCAATTCCGGCTACGGCCAAGACGTTGTCAAGCGACATCGACACGTCAGCGAGCACAATGCGGACCAGTGCGTCTCCGGCCCGCGCGGGGTGGATGCGCACCCGCTCGCCGCCACAGGACTGCGCTTGTGTGCTCGCCGTTTGTTCGCTCGTCTGCGTCTCGCGGATCTCGCGGTACATCTTCCAGGAGACCCAAAGCAGCAGCACGCCGCCAGCCAGGGTCAACCCGATCACCGTGAGCAACTGCACCGCAAAATAGGCAAACAAAATTCTCAGGACCGTCGCGGCCGCGATGCCGAGGCAAATGACATTCCGTCTGCGTTCGATCGGAAGGCCGGAAGCCGCCATACCGACGACGACCGCATTGTCACCGGCCAACACGACGTCGATGATGACCACCGACAACAGCGTTCCGAGCTGATGAACGTTGAGCAGCACTCTCGCCACATAAGCATCGATGCGCACACCGTCGAGGCTATGACCATCCGAGAGTCGCACATTTGCACGGCGCGCCGCCCGACGGTTTTCTGCCGCCGGACACGGTCCCGATATCGTGGTCTCGCTGCCGGTTATTCGAGCTGCAGCTGCCGCCTCACTCCCTTCCTTTCGCGCGCCGGCGGCGGGCTCAGCGCGATATTCGGGGGCACCTACAGTGGCAGCTTTCTCGGCCGCTGGAGCCCCTGCAAGCCAACCACGCGTCGCGGGCCGGCCGTCACGCGCGGAACCGGAGGTCCTTGCGTGCCGTTTGCCAGGGACAGGGCCGACCCGCCGGAGCTTGGTCCCCTCAACCGCCGAGCCCTTGGTCGGTCCCAGCGAGCGCC
>JAFMSA010000380.1 GCA_017353855.1 Alphaproteobacteria bacterium | reverse complement strand
CTCCTCTAGCTATTGCCGCGCAATGACGATCGCGACTTCCTCACAGAGGCGCAACTGGCGTTGCGCGAATGGTGGGCACTCCTGGAAGAGCGGGTCAGTCACAGCGGCAGGCCGATGCGACCGCGGTTGTTGCTTGGCATTTAACCGAATTGATGACCCCGCGCGAGTTTGTGCAGCGCTCCGGCACGGTAACGGTCTGGCAAGCGCGAATGAGGCTGCACGATCCTCAGCGCTTTTCGTTCGGCGGGACGCTGTGCCGCATGGCAGCGGCCTTGCCCTATGCAATAGGCGCGCAGGTCGCCTACCCCGGCCGGGGAGTCGTTGCTCTCACTGGCGATGGCTCTCTGAGGATGATGATGGGCAGTTTCGCCACTTCGTGCGGCACCGATTGCCGGTGAAGGTCGTGTAATGGAAAACAATATGCCCGGCCTCATCAAATGGGAGCAGATGCTCTATCTTGGGAATTCCAAATACGGCGTGGATCTTTCACCGGTCGATTTCGTCAAATTTGCCCAGTGCTGCGGCCCGCACGGTGTCGGCATCGAAGATCCGCGACAATGCCGACAGCAATTGCGCGAAGGATTGGCAATCGACGGGCCGGCGCTCATCGAATGCGTCGTCGGCCCGCTGAAATGGCCGTGGCCACCTCAGATCACCCGAGGCGAGGCGCGGAACCTTTTTCCCGCAATGCGGCGCGGCGAGCGCAACACGCGGCCAATCGGACACCACACGATTCAGGCGTTCGCCTTCGGCCAAAGCCCGTTCGGCATCGCCGGACGGGTCATCGACCGGTTCACCGGTCACCGCGAGGAGCCCACAGAAAACGAGAAGGCGGACTAGCAATGGCGTTCGACAAATCAGCGCCGGCGGCGCGCACATCATCACTTGCCGCACTGCCGGTGCAGCGCCGCCGTCGCGAGGCGACGGCCGATATTGCCGAGGCGCTTGCCGCGCGCGTCGCGGGCGAAGTTCGGTTCGATCCGGCGAGTCGGGCGCTCTACGCGACGGATCTGTCGATTTATCGGCAAATCCCGATCGGCGTCGTGGTTCCGCGCGATGTGGCGGATATCGAAGCCACCGTCGAAATTTGCCGGGTCCGCGGTGTGCCGATCGTGCCGCGCGGCTGCGGCACCAGCCTGTCGGGCCAGACCTGCAATGTCGCGGTCGTCATCGATTTCTCAAAATACATGAACCGGATTCTGGCGCTCGACCCGGAGGATCGCCGCGCCCGCGTCGAGCCCGGAGTTATTAATGACCAGCTACGCAACGCAGCAAAGAGACACCAATTGACCTTTGCCCCCGACCCGGCCACCCACGCGTATTGCACGCTTGGCGGCAATATCGGCAATAATTCCTGCGGCGTGCACACGGTCATGGGCGGCAAGACGGTCGACAACGTCGAAGAGCTCGACATCCTGACCTATGATGGTCTGCGGATGCGAGTCAGTGCCACTGATGAGGAGATGCTGGCGCTGATCCGCAGCGGCGGTGGCCGGCGCGCCGAGATTTACGCGCGGCTGAGGGATTTAGCGACGCGCAACCGCGACGAAATCCGCAGTCGTTATCCGAAAATCCCGCGTCGAGTTTCCGGCTACAATCTTGACGAATTGCTGCCGGAAAACGGCTTTCATATTGCCCGAGCACTGGTCGGCTCCGAGGGCACCTGCGTGTTGGTCTTGGCAGCCACGGTGCGTTTGCTGCCGTGGCCGGCAAGCCGGGCGCTACTCGTGCTCGGCTATCCCGACATCGCGCGGGCGGCGGACGATTCCGGCGAATTGCGTGCCTTTGGCCCCGACGGACTCGAAGCCTTCGATAGCCATGTCGTCGAGAACCTTAAACGCAAGGGCATCCCGGCGCACGGCGCGGCGCTGTTGCCCGAAGGCCGAGCCTGGCTGTTGGCGGAATTCGGCGCCGCCGATCAGAAGGAGGCTAACGACAAGGCGGAAAAGGCCTTGGCTCGCCTAAAGAAACTCGGGACCTATGCTTGCGGCATTCGGCTGTTCGAAGCGGCCGAGGAGCAGAGCCAGGTTTGGCACATCCGCGAGAACGGCGTGGGGGCTAGCCATATCCCTGGAGAGGAAGAATCCTGGCCTTCGTGGGAAGATGCCGCGGTGCCCCCTGAGAGCCTGGGGGACTATCTGCGCGATTTCACGAAGCTGAATGAGCGCTTCGGCTACAAGTCGACAATTTTCGGTCACTTCGGCGATGGCTGCGTGCATGCGCGGATGACCTTTGGGCTTAAGACGGCAGAGGGCGTGGCAAACTTCCGCAAGTACATGCAGGAGGCTGCTGATCTCTGTCTGCGGTATGGCGGCTCGCTGTCGGGAGAGCACGGTGACGGCCAAGCCAAGGGTGAGCTGTTGCCGAAGATGTTCGGACCCGAGTTGATCCAAGCCTTCCGCGAGTTCAAGACGATCTGGGACCCCCATTGGCGGATGAACCCCGGCAAGCTCGTTGATGCTCATGGTCTCGACACCAATCTCCGTCTCGGCCCGGATTACGCGCCGCAGCGGGTGGAGACTTATTTCCGCTACCGCGAAGACCATGGCAGCTTTGCACACGCGGCCGAGCGGTGCTTCGGCGTCGGCAAATGCCGCAGCCTCGGCGGGCAGACGATGTGCCCGAGTTTTCAGGCAACGCGCGAGGAAATGCACTCGACGCGCGGACGCGCGCATCTGCTGTTCGAAATGATGCGGGGCGATCCGCTCGGCAAAGGCTGGCGCGAGGAGGGCGTGCGCGAGGCGCTCGATCTTTGCCTGCAGTGCAAGGGCTGCAAGCGGGACTGCCCGGCCTCGGTGGACATGGCGACATACAAGGGCGAATTTCTCGCGCATTACTACAAGGGCCGATTGCGGCCGCGCGCTGCCTACAGCATGGGCCTTATCATGTGGTGGGCGCCGCTCGCTATGCTCGCGCCCGGCTGGATCAATTTGCTTTTGCGCACCCCGGGGATGAGGGAGGCGCTCAAGGCTGCTGCCGGATTTACCGCCGAGCGTAACGTGCCGGCTTTTGCTGCAGAGAGCTTCCGGGAATGGTTTCACCGCCAACCGAAAGTGGCGGACGGGGCGCGGCCGCCGGTGGTGCTGTGGCCCGACACCTTCAACAATTATTTTCTGCCATCCACCGCTAAAGCCGCGGTGCGGGTACTCGAAGCCGCGGGCTATCGCATCATCATCCCCGACCGGCCGCTGTGCTGCGGCCGGCCGCTTTACGACTACGGTATGCTCGAACTGGCCAGGCACAAGCTGCTGCAGGTTCTCGACGCCCTCCGCCCGACGATACGCGCCGGCATCCCGGTCGTGGGGCTGGAGCCCAGCTGCCTGTCGGTGTTTCGCGACGAGTTGTTGAATCTGTTGCCGGACGATGAGGATGCGCAGCGGCTTGCCTGCCAGACGAAGACAATCAGCGAGCTGCTGATGAAGACGTCGGACTGGCGGCCACCGAAGCTCGCGGCAAAGGCCCTGGTACAGACCCACTGTCACCACAAAGCGGTCCTCGACGCGGAAACTGAGCAACGGATGCTCGCCGCGATGGGACTCGAGCTGCTGCCGAACCCGACCGGCTGCTGCGGCCAAGCTGGCTCGTTCGGCTATGAAAGTGAACACTACCCGATCTCGATGACCATCGCCGAGCAGGCTCTGCTGCCCGCAGTGCGCAGCGCCGGAGAGGCCACGCTGATTGTCGCCGGCGGCTTCAGCTGCCGCGAGCAGATCCGCCACGGGACCGGCCGCTACGTATTGCATCCGGCCGAGGTATTGGAGCTAGCATTGCGGCAGGAACAGATCGTCTCGGCCCGCGATGTCGAGGACCACCTCCGACAACAGCCCGCAACAATCCAGCCGGCGAGCGCCGCGACGCTGACGAGTTTCGCCGCAGCCGGCGGTCTCTTGTTCTGGCTCGCCATCCGGCTCGCTCGACAGCGGGCGACGTCGCGCTGACCGCTGCGGACGACGGCTGGTCGGAGTTAGTAAAACGCGACATTCGCTTAGTCCAAAGCCGCCCCTGGAAATGTCCCCTCTGGCCGCACCCGCGAACAGAAACCGGGTGTTGAGGGCTCTGCCTCCTGGTGAGCTCGACAGATTACGTCCGCACCTGCAACCGGTTGTATTGCGGCAAAAGCAGATCCTGCACGAAGCCGGGGCGGCGGTCGAGCATGTCTATTTCATCGAAGAGGGGCTCGCGTCGGTCCTGACCATGGTGGCCGATGGCGGCGAGGTCGAGGTGCGGATGCTTGGCCCGGAAAGCATGATCGGCCTGCCCTATCTACTGGGTGCCGAATTCCTGCGTCAGCGAATAATCGTGCAGCTCCCCGGGAGCGCGTGGCGCGTCAGCGCCCCTCTATTTAAAGCTGAGTTTGATCGGCGTGAGCGGCTGCGCGGGATTGTGCTGCGTCTGGTAAGCGCCGCACTGGCGATGACTTCCCAGAACGCGGCCTGCAACCGGCTGCACTCGGTGGAGCAACGTTGCGCGCGCCGGTTGCTGGAGGCGAGCAACCGCATCGGCTTTCTCACAATGCCAATAACTCACGAGTTTCTATCCGTGCTGCTTGGGGTCCGGCGTGCCGGGGTGACCGAAATAGCCTATCAAATGCAGCGTGCAGGACTGATTCGTTACCAGCGGGGGCGACTGCGGATAGTCAATCGTGCCGGTTTGGAAGCCCGCGCGTGCGAGTGCTATCTCGTGGACTGCGAGCAATATGAGTGGGAGCAGGAGCAGGCCCTACCTGGCCAACCCGGCTCTGGCTAAACTATCGTCTGCGGATCCCCCCGGGGCGGCACTGCAGGACCCCGGTTTGGTCGCGACAGAAAATCTCGAGGACGATGTCGGCTCCGGCCATTGCCGGTCGTCCAGTCGATATCTTCGACACTCACCGCCATTACGGGGGGGTAATATCGTCAAGGCGGCGCTGCAGACGTCCTTAATGTGCGGGATTTGTACGGCAGCGGACAGATAACCTACCAAAA
>JAFMSA010000926.1 GCA_017353855.1 Alphaproteobacteria bacterium | reverse complement strand
CTGCCGACCCGCGCTTCGCCGATCAGCATTTCGCCGCATGGGCGGCCGCGGCGAGGAATGCGCTGATAACGCAAGATCTGGTGTCTTGTGCTCAAAGCAATAAATCCCAACAACTCAATCGTATATTTACGGGAAGAGTATCGGGCCCGGTGGCTCGCGCGGACTTCAAATCCGTTGGGGGGCGCCAGGCGTCCTCGGTAGGTTCGACTCCTGCCTCTTCCGCCGTATCGCCTTTTGTGGCTCTCTCAGACTGTTTCGATAACCCCCGAAATCGGCCCATTTTATTGGATGCCACGGTCTACCCTTCGTTCCGAGCGGGGATGAAATGGGAAGCGAAACAGGCCTTATGCCCAAGCCGAGGGAGACGGGACGGAAGCTTTCAGGCGGTGCAGGTTGCCAAGCCGAAGGCTCGGCGGTGCTGCACGATTGCGGCGGCCTTTGTCTCCGCGGGTCGCGCAGAAAGCGGGGGCCATCCGCTTCCGGCTCGATGACAGGCGCCGCGAAATCGGGCCTGGACCGAACCGTGCGGAAGGGCCGCAGAATACCGCAAGCCAATGCCTGCGGGAAGGACCCGATGGACGCCAAGGACGACCAGCGACGCGCGCGGCGCCTTGCGGCCGCGAACGGCCACACGCTCGCGCATCAAATCCGCACGCACCCGATCGCGGGTTGCCGCGGCGCTCTGCTACCACCCTGCAAGCCGCGCACCTGCAAACGGACCCGATGCGGGCAGCGGCCCACGGCATCGCCGGGAGTTTGCCACGGCGCTAAAGACATGCACGGACGCCCTTGCGAAGCGGCGCGAGCACAGCAGGGACAGCCGCCCGCAATCGGAAGAGCCGGTTAGACCCTGATGAGGCTCGGAGGGGACGGTGGCTGAAGAATAACCGCCGCACCTCGCCAGCATCGAGGAGATGGCCGAGTTCCATTGCCGCTCACTCGTTGAAATGCCTCGAAGAAACGGCGGCAAACTACTGTTATGCATGCGCCCGGCTCGCGCTTGGGAGAGAGCGAGATTAGCGGCAGAAGCTGCGAATGACACGCCGGTCTGGTGTGGCGATCGGTCAAAGCATCCTCGTCGGGGCCCCTTACGCTGGCCGATCTCGGCGGACGAGGGGGGCACCCCGGTCGCGGCCCCGCCGGTCCCGGGCAATGGCTGCTCGCACTACTCGCACCGGGTGTCGGAGATCAAGCGCCTCGCCCGATCCGCGGCGGCCGCGCCGGTGCCCGGCGCCGTCGCTTGCCGGTCCCGATGCCGCAAGGCGGCGATAATCGCCTTCAAGAGTAAGGCCGACGACCAGCAATCGACACGCGCGTTTATTATGACGAATGAGAGAGTTGCCCGACGAGGTCGAACGATGACGGATAGCCCTGCCCTCGGCAAGTTCCTGCTCGTCGAGTCTCGCCTTAGGTGATAAGGTCGCACTCATAGCCCTGCGGATTGATTACTTCGGGCCGCTCGTCATGATCGGCGCCCCGGAGCGCGTCTTGGGCTGTCCGATCAGACCCGGCGAATATGAGCGACACGAGCTAGAGGATAGATACCA
>JAFMSA010000379.1 GCA_017353855.1 Alphaproteobacteria bacterium | reverse complement strand
TTGCGCTCGTAGCGCAGGAAGGAGACGAGGTCCCGTGTTGCGGCAAAACCAGTGCCGAGTACGGTCGACCCGGTCGCCTCGTACCAGAACTCGTAAATCTTGAAGGGCGCAAAATGGTTGCTGGCCGGGAGTAGCCGTATCGACTGCCGGTCTACAAACTCCCAGCAATCCGGCCGGATTTCAGTACGGATGTCATTCTCGCGGTCGCGCACTGTCAGGCGGGCCTTCTTCCGGTCGGCCGAGACGGCGGGGTAGTTCAGCGCGACGATATCTCCCTTACCGGGCGCACGCGTGCCGATATGAAATTCGTGACGGATGCGGCGCACCATGGGCTCGCCGTTCTCTAACGCGGAAGGCAGCCGCGCCGTCATTCCGTTGTTGGCGCGCGGGGCCCCGGAATCCCACCCGGACCAGACGAGACTGTAGCCGCGCCCGAGGGTGAAGCCCAATCCGATGTCGTGTGCCGTTTTGGGATTGTTGGTATCGGCGTTGCGTGAAGCATCGTCGAGCAAGTTAAAGATCATTTTCCGGCCGCGATTGGTCACGTCATAGACGAGTACGCCGCTTGCCCGGCGCGGCACTGCCGGGCGAAGGATGAAAAAGTCGGTCTGGTACTCGACCATCCCACGCGCGTTTCTTGGCGCCTTGTCGAGATCGATGACGACGCGGTTTTCTGTGGATGCCGGATCGATCTCGCCCTTCGCGATGCCCTTGATTCGCACGTAGGAGCCGATCGTATCGAAAGCCTTGCCGTCCGCGAACGGCTCGATTGCGTCGATCTCGATCTCAACGATAGCCATGACTCAAATTCCTCCAAGAGGGTCATCGGCGGCAGCCTGGACCCGCCGTCTTCGCCGACACATGGCCCATCCGGGTTGCGGCCGGGCCGGACTAGCTCGGGGATGAGCCCCCACCCGAAGGGTGATCTGACTTATCCGCCGTAGGGCAGATGGATCCGAGACCGGTTCTCTCGCATGCAGTGAGCGGTCGTTCTCAATAAAGCTCGTTCGGCATGCGGCGGGTGTAATCGGAGTCGTAAGCGGAACTGTCGATGCCGGGCGTGCGTGCGGCGGCGAAATCCCCCAGCGTCGGGACGCCTGCGGGCCGCTCGCCGCCACCCGCTTTCCATAGGTTTGAGCGCACAAGGGCCTTGGGACAATGTTGGAATGCCTGCTCGACTGTAACCACGAGCACCGTCGTGGGCTCTTTGCCGTCCACCGCGAAACGGCGCTTCAGGGCCGGATCGACGCTCACGCGGGCCCGACCATTGACCCGATAGGTTTCGTTCGCGCCCGGAACGAAAAAGATCAACCCGACGCGCGGGTCCTCCAGCACGTTCTTGAGGCTGTCGATGCGGTTATTCCCACGCCTGTCGGGGATCAGTAAGGTGCGACCCTCGTCCTCGACCTGCACGAAGCCAGGATTGTCGCCTTTGGGCGAACAGTCGAGCCCGTCACTGCTTCCTGTCGCCAAGACAAGGAATGGCGAGGCAGCAATGAAGGCACGTCCTACCGCATCGACGTGGTCGATCTCCTTTCTGAGGGCGCGCTCCAACGGTCGCGCGTAGAGTGTCGAGAGCTGGTCGATGGCTGTCACAGTAGCGGTTTCGAGGGCTTCCATCCTGCGTCCCTTTCAATTGCCAGTACAGGCTTGCGTTTGCCGAGTTACTCCGCCGCAGCCTGGCGCCGTACTTCAGAGTCGGGTGTGCGGTACTTCGGCACTGCGGGTAGCCGCCCGGGTTGGGGATCGATACCGCTTCGGCCGCCAACGTTCTCGTAGATGTGAATCTCGTTGACAACTGGCCGCGCCTTGCGCTCGACATCGAGCCAGAGTCGCAACATCAGCCGTTTCTTCTCAGGCTCGGCCCAGTCGTCAAATTCGGAGCGGGCATGCATCACCGTGTAGTTATTGAGGAAGCTCGCCTCGCCAGCTTCCAGTCGGACCTCGAACTGGAGCCGCTGCGCAGTGGTACGAAAGATGTCGACGGCGTCGATTTCCTCGGCGGTGAACGCGCGTCCCAATTCGCGGAATGCTGCGTTGATTATCTCGCGTACCATGAACACGCTGACCTGGCCGTCTCGATTGGAGAAGACCGGGACGTCATAGGGGGTGATCGGCGCGTCTGTTGAGGCTTCTTCCCCGCGACGATGGTATGGAAACCCGCGATAGAGGATCGGCATGAGATCCGCTCGCGTGGCGAGGATCTCGTTGTGCACGGACAGGCCTGAAGCATACTGGCTGTACCCGCCTCGACGCGCCTGACGCACGCACATCAATCCGACGATTTGCGCCAGATCAACATGCAGCGACAGCTCGCGTCGGCTCATATAGCCGCGAGCACTCTCCGGTTGTCCGGGGGGCGTCTCGTCCCTGACCCGGCCCAACAGGTCACCGAGCGCGCTCTGAGATACGCCGCGGCCGAAATGCGTCCCGAGCGCCCAGAACATCGTGCTGACGTCTTCGACGGAATGGCCTTCAACCGGCAAGCCGCGCACGATGACAATCCCGCGGCCCTCCTGGATTTCGTCGAGTACTTGCTCGAGATCGTCGTCGAGGGCCCGATGGCGGCAATGTTCAGCGCGGATTTCGCCGAGCGGTAGACCAACCTTGCGGACTCTCAACAGGACGTCCTCAAGTGCGGCGATATGGCGTTGGGACAGGTCGAATGAGATGTCATCCTTGGAAAAATCGCCGCCTCGCCATGCCATAGGGTGGTCGATGCGATCACGAAATATCGGCGTCATGAGGCCCTCCCCCGATATGCGTGCTTCGCGAGATCATTCTGCCGCGACTGCGGCCTTCTGCGGCTCGGTGTTCATTTCCCGCAATCGCGGCATTACCTCCTTCGCAAACAGCGTGATGTTCGCGACCGCGTCCTCGTGGTCCAAGAAACCGCCTTGCCCAAACATCAACAGATGGCCGAAGCCCCCGACGCTGTCGCTGAGCGCCTTGATCTGATCGTAGACGTCGTCCGGTGTCCCGGCAAAGCAGGTGCCGCTCTCGATCAACTGCTCGATTGACGCGGTGGTCTGCTCGATTGGATTGCCGTGCCGATCCCTGACAAAGCCGCCACGCTTACCGCCCGCTTTGAGCATTGCGATATTGGCAGACAGCGAGTTGTAACCCGGCGGGTTCGTGAACGGCTCAGCCACTACCGGCGAGGTGCGGACATAATCGGCGGCGAGATTAGCGCGGCGCCGACCCTCCTCGCGCGTCGACCCCACGCCGACTACAGCGGCATACGCGAAACGGTCGGGCGCGGCCGTCCGGCCAAGTTCCTGCGCACGTTTCCGGTAGGCCTCGAACATCGGGCCGGCGGCCGACAATGAGAGCAGGGTCGCAACTACGTGGCCACGCTCGGCTGCCACCCGGCCGGTCTCGACACTTAAACCGGTCATCCACACTGGCGGCGTCGGCTGCTGGTAAGGTCGCGGCCAGATGTTGATATTGCGATAGTGAAAGAACTCGCCTTCCCAGTTGAACGGCCCGTCCGTCGTCGACATCGCCTTCAAGATCAAATCGTGCGCCTCCCAGTAACGGCGCATCAAATTGGCGGGGTTGCTGTTCGCCGGCGCTATTTCGTAGGGAGCGCCCTTGACCAACCCCATCTCGAGCCGACCGCCGGACAGGACATCGAGCCACGCCATCTCCTCGGCCACCCGCACGGGGTCGGGACGGTTGGCGATTGGCGTGCCAAGGGACAGAAGCCGCGACCGCTTCGTCTCTCGTGCGATGATCGCAAGCGCCATTGGAACTGACACAGTCAGGCAGGTCGAGGTGCTATGGTGCTCGTTGACCATAATGTCGAGCCCGACCTCGTCACACAGCGCGAACTCATCCAGATAGCGGTTAAGAAGGCCGTGGCCGACTTTGGGGTCGAAATTGTTGTTGGGCAGAACGACCCTGAGCGAGCCGCGCCTCAGTCCCTGTTCCCAGGCCGGGTGGTAGGCCATTTCCGAGAAATACCAGACGCGCATGGGGTCTCTCCTTAGGCGTTCTTGTCAACAAAAGCCGAAAGCGGCTCGACGAAGGCCTCGGGCTGTTCCCAGTGCGGGAAATGTCCGGCCTGTCGAATGAGTTCGAGCTGAGCTCCCGGTATTTCTTTGCGCCAGCCTTCGCCGTAAGCGGGCGTAACGATCCGGTCCTCGGCACCCCATAGCAACAGTGTCGGGCGGTCAATCCGATGCAGCCACCGCTTGAGGCGCGGATTGTGCATGTAGGGCTTCCAGCCGTAGAGCGCGAAGGCCTGGCGGCCGCGGACAATCGCCGTCAGCTCGCTCTCCGATAGCCGTGTGAAGTCGATTTTGCCCTTCGCTGGATCCGCCCAGGCCAGCCTCAGATACTCAGCGTGCGGCAGCGCATGCATGTCGGCAATGTCGCGCTCTTCGCGGCCGCCGATCTTGATGCCAATCGGATCAACGAGTACGAGATGCGAAAAACGCGTCGTCGAACGCACCATCATCTCTGCCGCGACCCAGCCGCCGAAGCAGGCGCCAACCAGGACAGCATCACGGAGCCCGAGTTCAGCGGCAAGGTCGAGATAGAGATACGCGAGATCGTCGACCGAACCCGACTCGTCGATCAACGGCGAGTTGCCGAATCCCGGATGCGACGGCGCGATGACCCGGAACCTGCGGGACAAGAGCTCAAGCCAGGGTCGCTCCGGCGCCAACCCCTCACCCGGGTGTAGGAACAGCAGCGGGCGACCCTCCCCGCGCTCCACTAACTCCAGGGTCGTGCCGGCGAGTGAGATTGCCTTGGTCATCTGATCTCCCGAGTTTGGACCAAGCCTGGCGCCGGCATCATCGCAGAGATATGTCGGGGTTTCCAGGCGACCCCGCTTTTCGATCCGGCCGGAACAATTGTGGGCATAGCGGCAGTTGTTGTTCATATAACGCTAAGGTCGAACGTGCCCTAACATCGGACGGCGACCCTCGTCCGCGGATTGAGCCGCCGGCGCGCGTCCTTGGTCGCGGCGGCGCGATC
>JAFMSA010000378.1 GCA_017353855.1 Alphaproteobacteria bacterium | reverse complement strand
CATAATACGCACCTCCTGGCTTTTTCCGCACAGCCTCAATATAGCGCAATTTCGGCCGGCGGCAGGACTCACTCCGGCTGAAGAGCGGCGCCATATCGCGCGGCGATGAAGAGCCCGTTGCGCTTGCGGTGATCCGAGGCGAGCCCGGGTAGTGCCCACCGCCGCTTGTCCCTGGTGATCCCCCTTCTGTGATTACTGTGTTGACGGCCCATCGGGAGCACGTCAGGAAATTGGCGGGCCGGTCGGACCATCTCGACAGGGAGCGGGCGGGGACGGCCGCCCGCATTCAGACCCAACACGCAGCCGGGAGAGTGCCGTGAAGTTCAGCTTTTCGAGCGAGCAGGAAGAATTCCGCTCCAACCTGCGCCGCTTGCTGGCAGACCGTTCGTCGACGAACGAAGTGCGGCGGTTGATGGAAACCGATCAAGGCTACGAACGCGACGGCTGGCGCGCGATCAACACCGCGCTCGGCCTGACCGCGATCCGCATTCCCGAAGCCTATGGCGGCTACGGGCTCGGCTTCGGCGATCAATGCCTCGTGTTGGAGGAGATGGGACGCGCCCTGCTCTGCGCACCGTATTTCGCGACTGCGGTGCTGGCCGCCGGCGCCGTCGTGAATGCCGGCACCGAGGCCGAGAAAGAAGCGCTGCTGCCGGGCATCGCTGCCGGGGACACGACCGCGACCCTTGCCTGGGTCGAGGACAACGGGCTCTGGGACCCCGGAGGTACGGCGTTGACCGCGGCCGTCGACGGCGGCGAAACCGTGCTGAACGGGCATAAGAGTTACGTCATCGACGGTCACAGCGCCGATTTGATCGTCGTTCTCGCCCGCGCGCCGCAGGGGCTGTCACTGTTTGCCGTCGATGGCGATGCCGCGGGGCTCACCCGCCGTCTGCTAAAGTCGATGGATCCGACACGCAAAATTGCCCGTCTCGAGTTCAACCGGGTGGCCGCCCGCCCGCTCGGCACGACCGGCTGCGCGGCCGCCCCGTTCGCTCGCACGATGGTCGAGGCGGCGGTTGCTCTGGCCAACGAAATGGTCGGCGGGGCGGACAGGCTGCGGGAGGATGCGCTGGCCTATGCGATGATGCGCGTGCAGTTCGGCAGGCCGATCGCTTCGTTCCAGTCGATGAAGCACAAGCACGCCGACATGCTGCTCGAGGTGGAGTTGGCCAAGTCGGCCTCCTATTACGCCGCGGCCTCTCTCGACGATGGAGATGACGACGCGCCGGCCAACGCGCATCTGGCCAAGGCTTGTGCCAGCGACGCGTATATGCAGACCGCGATCCACGCGGTGCAGATCCATGGCGGCACCGGCTTCACTTGGGATGACGACACGCATCTCTGGTTCAAGCGGGCGAAAAGCTCGGAGGTGTTTTTGGGCGATGCCAATTATCACCGCGAACTGATGTTGCAGAACTGGCCGGCTTGAGGGTGAACGACATGACCGAGATCAAGGAGGACGCCGTCCGCGCCGAAGTCCGCGCCTGGCTGGAAGCGAACTGGAACCCGGCCCACGGGCTGGTGGAATGGCGCCTCAAACTGGCCGAGTCCGGTTGGGGCGTCCCACATTGGCCAAGGCGCTGGTACGGCCGCGATCTTCCCGTCGGCTTGGTGCCGGTGGTCGAGGAGGAGTTCAAGCGGATCGGTGCGATCGGCGTCGCCAAGGTCGGCATCCGCACTCTCGCCGCCGCGACCATCCTCGCGCACGGCACGGACCTGCAGAAGGAAAAGTTCCTGCTGCGCATCCTGACCGGCGAAGACATCTGGTGCCAGTTGTTCAGCGAGCCGGGCAGCGGTTCCGATGTGGCCGCGGCAGTGACCCGCGCCGAATTCCGCGGCAATCAATGGGTCATCAACGGGCAGAAGGTGTGGACCACCAGCGCGCATAAGGCGCATTGGGGGCTGCTGCTGGCCCGCACCGATTGGGACCAGCCGAAGCACCGGGGCCTGTCGTATTTCATCCTCGATATGAAACAACCCGGCGTGACGGTCCAGCCTTTGCGCCAGATGAACGGCTATGCCTCGTTTAACCAGGTGTTCTTTACCGACGCCAAGGTCGAGCCCGAACTCCTCGTGTCCGACGTCGGCAACGGCTGGGCGGTAACGACGACGACGCTGATGCACGAGCGCCGCGGCGCCGATGCGCTGCGCAGCTGGGCGATCCCCTCCGACAAGCCGGGGCGCATCTACGAGGAGGAGCGGGAGGAAATCCGCACGACGATGGAGCCCTACAAGTGGTATCCGCAGCGTGCTGGCCGCGTCGATCTGCTGCTGGAGCGGGCGCGGGCCACCGGGAAGATCGACGACCCGGTGCTGCGGCAGGAAATTGCTAAGGTGCTGGCAATGGCAAAGGCCGCGGAATGGACCGCCCGCCGCGCCCGCACGGCGCAGGAGCAGGGGCGGCCACAGGGTCCCGAGGGCTCCATCGGCAAATTGGCGTCGAGCATCATCGCCCGCACGGCGGCCCGCGTGCATACCGCGCTGCTTGGAGCGGATGCGCTCCTGACCGGCGATGACAGTCCGATGAACGGATTGCTCGCGGAGATCCTGGTGTCGGTGCCGGCCAGTTCGATCGCCGGCGGCACCGACGAGATCCAGCGCAACATCATCAGCGAACGCGTGCTGAAGATGCCGCGCGAGCGTACCGGCGACACGGAAAAGCCGTTCAAAGATGTTCCACGAAACACTGTGGCTTAGGGTGGGAAGCAGGCTCAGGATCGCGGCGGGGTTCGGTCATCACCGTGGGCTCGTCTCGCTAAGCCCGGTCATTTCGTGGCCGCGACGGAGGACGCGATGCGTTTCGGGATGATGCTGCCGAGCTTTTCGTTCGCACGCGATTACGCGACTGTCGCGCGGCTGCGCGATATTGCGACCCGCGGTGAGGCGATGGGCTTAGAGGGACTGTGGTGCGCCGAGCATCTGCTGACCGCTCGCGGACTCTATGGCACGGCCTGGCTTTCGCCGCTCGAGACCCTGGCGTTTGCGGCCGGCTGCACGTCGCAGATCAAGGTCGGGACCTGCATCCTCATTCCGCCGATCCGCAACCCGGTGTTTCTCGCCAAGGAGATCGCCAGCCTGCACATGCTGTCGGGCGGCCGCTACGAATTGGGGATCGGGGTCGGGTGGGACGCGCGGGAATTCGCAGCCGCCGGCGTGAAGCTCAGCGAGCGCGGCGGGCGCACCGACGAGATCCTCGATATCTTCGCGAAATTGTGGACCGGCGAGGAGGTCACCCATCACGGCCGCTACTACAATTTCGAGCGGGTGACGATCGATCCGCCATTGCCGACGCGGCCGCGGCTGTGGGTTGCCGGCGGGTCAAAGATCAAAACCGACCTGTCGCCCGACCCGGAGACGATCGCGCCGACCGTGCTCGAGCGCATCTGCCGTCGCGCCGACGGCTGGATCGCGCGGGCAGCGGGCTCGAACGAGAGCGTTATCGCGGACTGGGCGCAAATCACGCGGCGGCTCGACGAGATCGGCCGCCCCCGCGGCAGCATCACCTTCGCGCATGTCAACATGACCCATGTCGTGCCGACCGACGACGAGGCCGTCGCACTTAAAATACAGCGTCCACTGATCGAGCGGGTCATGGGGACGCACCGTTCCTTCGAGCATTTGCGTACTTGCTACATGTTGGGGACTCCGGCGCAAATTCGCGCCCGCATCGCTGAACTTGCAGAGGCAGGGCTCGAATATTTGATGCTGTCGCCGCTCGGCTACGATCTGGACCAGCTCGACTTGTGGGAGGCGGAAATCCTTCGGCATTTCCGCGATGGGTGAGGTCGTCACTCCCGCAAAGCGGGGATCCAGGTACCCTCTTGGGCGAGAAGAAGAGAGTAGAGGTAGATTCGTGCCGTCTTCTGGGCCGTGCCACGCGGCGCCCGT
The DNA here is from genome assembly GCA_017353855.1 of Alphaproteobacteria bacterium. Classification (GTDB taxonomy): domain Bacteria; phylum Pseudomonadota; class Alphaproteobacteria; order ATCC43930; family CGMCC-115725; genus AP-15. The sequence goes on along the minus strand of JAFMSA010000378.1, from coordinate 1,102 downwards.
AGCGCATAGCTCGGCGCTCGATGTGTATTTGAGGCCGGGGGCCGGGCAGCGCGCCCTGGTGCGATGACATGACAGATGGCAGTGCGCGTCGATGAGGCCGGGCGGAATGTACTTGCCGGTCGCGTCTGTGACGTTCATCACGCCGCGCCGGCATAGCGGAACCGACCCTGGCGATAGGATTACCGGTATTCGACCGGCGCGGTCCCGTCGATCAGGACACCGTTTTCGGTCAGCAGACGCGGTTCTGCGGGCTTCTGCGATACTCCGGATACTTGGCCGCGTAGAGCGGCAATCCCTGGTAATCCCGACATTCAGGACCTTGCCGAGCACACTCGCTCCCGACCACGGCGTTCTACATCCCCGGCGAAGCATGGGGTTCGCCGAGCGTGCGCGACGCAGTCGCGGGCGTTATGGTAGAAGCATCGCGTCATGGTCGTGGCCGCCGCGCTCTCGGACAATCACGGGCGGCATCTTCTGATTGCGACCGTGACCCCGTGCCGGTGCGTATCCGCAATGACGGCCGCCGTCTCGTCCTCGGCGATTGTCTGCGTCCGTCCCAGACGTCCTCGGCGAGCTTGATCAGATCGAGGCAATGCGGCGACAGTCGATCAGCGCCCGTCCGAGGCGTTGGCGCCTTATTGTAGTTCAAGGAGAGCTCTGCGATTGGCCCCGACCGCGCGCCACAGTGAGTCCGAGCGGGCCGTTAGGCGATCGCCGCTGTGGTGGCACGAATCAGGCAGCTCGCGGTCCGTGACGCGCCCTGCATGTCGGCGCGAGAAGCCGCACCACCAGTGTCGCCTGGGGACCATGCGCAGACGGCTCCCGCAGGGGAGCCGGGCTTCTGACCACCAACGACAGCACGGAACCGGGCTGGAAAGCCGCGATATACGAGCAGCCAGTCGGCTGGAAAGGCCGTCCACGTGAAAAGTCTGATATTATCAACCCATGTATATCGAGAGCGTCCCGAACCGCAATTCGCCTCCCGCCATCCTGCTGCGCGAGAGCTATCGCCTCGGCCGTCAGATCAAAAAACGCACGCTGCTCAATCTCACCCACTGGCCGCCAGAAATGGTCGAAGGCCTGCGCGCGCTGCTCAAGGGCG
>JAFMSA010000925.1 GCA_017353855.1 Alphaproteobacteria bacterium | reverse complement strand
GTTGTCGTGGACGCCGGGCGCGCGCTGCCGCGGCCGGTCTTCTGGTTCGGCATCGTCCTCCGGCTCGGCCGGGAGCACCGGCTCGAGCTCGACCTCGTTGCGGTTGCACAGGCTCGCAAAGCGGCCGTGCGGATCCCAGACATAGGCGATGCCGCCCGACATGCCGGCTGCGAAATTACGGCCCGTGTTGCCGATTACTGCTACGACACCACCGGTCATGTATTCGCAGCCGTGATCGCCCGTCCCTTCGACCACCGCCACGGCACCCGAATTGCGCACCGCGAATCGTTCGCCCGCCACGCCTTCGAAGTAGGCTTCCCCGGCGATCGCGCCGTAAAGCACAGTGTTCCCGATAATGATGTTCTCGGTTGGCTCGCGCCGCGCCTCGGGAGGCTGGCGCACCACCAGGCGACCGCCAGACAGGCCCTTGCCCGTATAGTCGTTCGCATCGCCATACAGCTCCAATGTCACGCCATATGCCAGAAACGCACCGAAGCTCTGCCCGGCATTGCCGCGGAACGTCACCCAGATCGTGTCCTGCGGCAGGCCGGCATGCCCGTAACGCCGGGCGACTTGGCCCGACAGCATCGCGCCAACGGTTCGGTGGATGTTTCTGATCGGCCGCTCGATGCGAACCGGCTGACGCTCTTCTAGAGCGGGCCCCGACTCGGCGATCAGCTCATTGTCGAGGGCCTTGTCGAGGTGGTGCTGCTGGCGCTCGCAATTGTAGATCGCAACGCCGGGCTTGGCCGGCTCCTGGTACAGCAGCCGCGACAGGTCGACCCCCTTCGCCTTCCAGTGATCGATCGCGCGCACCATGTCGAGCTTGTCGACGCGGCCGACCATTTCGTTGAACGTACGAAAGCCGAGCCTTGCCATCAGTTCGCGGACTTCCTCGGCGACAAAGAAGAAATAATTGATGACGTGCTCGGGCTGGCCGGTGAAACGCCTGCGCAGCACCGGGTCCTGCGTCGCGATGCCGACCGGACAGGTGTTGAGATGACATTTGCGCATCATGATGCAGCCGGCGGCGATCAGCGGCGCCGTCGCGAAGCCGAATTCGTCGGCGCCGAGCATCGCGCCGACGACGACGTCGCGGCCGGTTCTGAGGCCGCCATCGACCTGGACCGCAATGCGGCCACGCAGCCCGTTGCGCACCAATGTCTGCTGCGTTTCGGAAATCCCGATCTCCCACGGCGAGCCGGCATGCGTCAGGGAGGTGAGCGGGCTTGCGCCGGTGCCGCCCTCAAACCCGGCAATCGTGACATGGTCGGCGCGCGCCTTGCTCACCCCGGCGGCGACGGTGCCGACCCCGACCTCGGAAACCAGCTTTACCGAAATGCGGGCGTGCGGATTGGCATTTTTCAAATCGTGGATGAGCTGCGCCAGATCCTCGATCGAATAGATGTCGTGGTGCGGCGGCGGCGAGATGAGGCCGACGCCGGGCGTCGAATAGCGCACCCCGGCGATGATCTTGTCGACCTTGCGGCCCGGCAACTGGCCGCCCTCGCCGGGCTTGGCGCCCTGCGCCATCTTGATCTGCAGATCATCGGCAT
>JAFMSA010000377.1 GCA_017353855.1 Alphaproteobacteria bacterium | reverse complement strand
TTCCCCGGCGCGCCGAAAATGCTGCTGGACCGGCTCGAGGGAACCTCGCCCGAGACCAGGCACGGTGTCATGGCCGGCGGCGCGATGGGCTTCTATGGCCTGAATTAACCCTCGCCAATCGGCGCGTCAGAAGAGCTTGTAAAGGAGGCCTGTCGGCGTCGCTCCGGGGCCGGGTATGCGGCGCGAGCCGGGGACCGTGAACACCGACCGACGAATAAGGCCAAAGAGCCGGGCACCGGCCCCGCGGGGCGCCCCGGAATGACCGTTTCGGGCATCCGATGGTGCAAAGCGGCTGCTGCCTCGCGCAACGGAGGTAAAGCATGGTTGTCTCACCGGGGACAGCGCAGAAACCTGAAGCAGATACTCTCACTGATTTCGACGCTGTCGTGATCGGCGCCGGCGTCTCGGGGCTCTATCAGCTCTACAGACTGCGGGAGCTCGGTCTCAGGGTGCGGGTGTTCGAGACGGGAAGCGGCGTCGGGGGCACCTGGTATTGGAACCGCTATCCCGGCGCCCGCTTCGATTCGGAAAGTTGGACCTACGGCTACTCCTTTTCGCCGGAACTTCTGGAGCAATGGGACTGGGAGGAGCATTTTGCGGGCCAACCCGAGACCGAGCGCTACCTCAACTATGTGGCGGACAAGTTCGAGCTGCGTCGCGACATCCAGTTCAAAAGCCGCGTCACCTCGGCGCATTATCGGGAGGCTACGCGCAGCTGGGACGTCACGCTCGAGGATGGCCGGCGCTACAGCACGCGCTTCCTGATCACCGCCATTGGCGTGCTGTCGGCACCGACAATGCCGCGCATCGCGGGCGTCGACACGTTCCGGGGCCTGTCCTGCCATACCCATCACTGGCCCAAAGAACCGGTAAGTTTCGGCGGCAAGCGGGTTGCGGTGATCGGCACCGGTGCGAGCGGTGTGCAGACGATCACGGAAGTGGCCAGGACCGTCGGCCATCTGAGCGTGTTCCAGCGCACTCCCCAGTGGTGCGCGCCGCTGCACAACGCCAGGATCAGCAAGGAGGAGATGCGTCAGATCCGGGCCAATTATCGTGAGATCTTCGCGCGCTGCCAGCAGACCTATGGCTGCTTCATCCATGCGAGCGACCCGCGTGCCACCCACGAGGTGACCCCGGAGCAACGCGAAGCTTTCTGGGAGAAGCTTTACGAGGAGCCCGGCTTCGGTATCTGGATGGGCAATTTCCGGGACATTCTCGTGGACCGCGAGGCCAATGCACTGATTTCCGACTTCTTGGCACGCAAGATCCGCCAGCGGGTCAAAGACCCTGCGGTCGCCGAAAAGCTGATCCCGAGGAATCACGGCTTCGGCACGCGCCGGGTGCCGCTCGAGAGCGGCTACTACGAGGTGTACAATCAGCCCAACGTCCAATTGGTCGACGTCAAACAGACCCCGATCGAGCGCATCACCCCGAGCGGCATCAAGACCAGTGATGCCGAATACGAATTCGACATCATCATCTATGCGACCGGGTTCGATGCGATCACCGGCAGTTTCGACCGCATCGATATCCGCGGGGTCGATATGGCGTTGCTGAAGGAGAAGTGGAAAGACGGGCCGCAGACCTTTCTCGGCATTCTGGTCGACGGCTTTCCGAACATGTTGATGGTGATGGGCCCGCATGCCGGACTCGGCAACTTCCCGCGCGCCGCCGAGTATAGTGCCGATTGGGTGACCGGGCTGATCCACTTCGCGCGCGAGCGCGGACTGACCCGGATCGAGGCCACTGCCGCAGGCGCCGCGGACTGGACTGACCACGTCATTGCCTCGAGCCAGGGCCTGCTGTTCACTGAGGTCGACTCGTGGATGACCGGCATAAACCGCAACGTCGAGGGCAAACAGACGCGCCGGATTATGCGCTACAGCGGCGGCCACCCCGCCTTTCGCGAGCGTTGCGATGCAGTGGCGGCGGGCGGCTATCGCGAGCTGTCGCTGGCTTGAATGCAGATCTCAGTGAGAGCCTCCCCCGAGGTCGCGGGAGCCGGAGGAAATTATGGACGTCGGCACCAGATGGTGCTCGCCATTTACGGCCGGCAGGGAAGGCGGCTTTATGAAGGCCGCGGTGTGGGGCCCGCCCGACCGCATCCTGCGCATGCTCGAGGAGCGGCGCCGCGTGGTCGGCGAATTCGAGCTCGCCACCTCGTTCCGCTTCGGCGGCATCCCGTTCGAGGTTGCTGAGAAATCGATGCGGCTGTTCGCCAAAGAGATACTGCCGGCGCCGCACTCCTGGCAAACCGCGCGTGCCCCGGCCGCCGTCGAGCGCACAGCCGCGGAAGAGAGGTCGAATGTTTCGGCCGTCCGCCGCACACCGCCCGGTCCGTTGCCCTTGGCTATCGGCCCCGGTACGAGGATCGTTGTGCGGGGTTCGTCCGGCTGACAGCAATAATATTGACGCGGTGTATCGAGAATTAAAAATATGTAAGCTACCGCAGTCTCATTATTCTTCACGATCGGGTTAGTGCCGCCACCGCGCTCGCGGGGGTCTCGGGGGTCCTGGTGCGGTTTTTTTGTGGCAATGATGACCGAGAGTGGAAGGTTATTGAGTGTTCGGGATTAATGCTTGCGAACACTTGGAGAGGAGGGTTGATGGCATCCGTTAGAGCTCGCATCGAGACCGTGCCCTGGTGGAAAGAGCCCACAAAAGAGCAATGGACCGCGTGGTGGGCCGCCTGGCTCGGCTGGACCCTGGACTCGTTCGACTTTACGATCTTTCTGTTGATCATGCTGCCGATTTCGCAGGAGTTCGGCGTACCGCTCACCGAAGTGACGGCCGTGTTCGCGATCACCCTGTGGCTGCGGCTGCTCGGAGCGACCGCTTCCGGATGGCTCGCCGATCGTGTCGGGCGAAAAATCCCCCTGATGCTGTCGATCCTGTGGTATTCGGTCTGCAATTTCATTGCCGGATTTTCGCCGAACTTTGCGTTCCTCTTCTTCTTCCGGGCGCTGCTCGGGATCGGTATGGGGGCCGAGTGGCCGGCGGGCGCTTCGCTGGCAATGGAATCCTGGCCCTCCCGATCGCGCGGACTGATGAGTTCGCTGCTGCAAGGGTCGTGGGCTCTCGGCTTTCTGGCATCGAGCGCCGTCTATGGCTTGCTTTACACCGCGATCGGCTGGCGCGGCATGCTGTGGATCGGCATCGTGCCGGCGCTCGCCGTCGTCTGGGTGCGAAGGTTCGTCAAGGAACCCGAGGTCTGGCTGGAAAACCGACGCAAGCAGCGCGAGCAGAAGCGCGAAGTGCACCTCCCTCTCATCGCGATCTTTAAACCAGGCATTCTCGGTAACACGCTGACCGCGTGCTGGTGGATGGCAAGCGGGTTCGTCGTGTACTATTCGATCTTCAGCCTCTTCGCGACGCATCTGCAGAAAGATCTCGGACTGTCCCCCGCGCTCGTCTCGGTGCCGCTGATGATCTCCAATGCCGCGACATTCGTCGCCAGCTTCTTTTGGGGCTGGGTCGCCGATCGGCTCGGCCGGCGTTGGTCGATGATCATTCCCGCGCTGATCGGGCTGCTGATCGCTCCTGTCTATCTGCTCAGCCAGAGCTACTGGCTCGTGATGGTCGGATTTTCCGCGCAGGGGCTCTTTGCCGGCGCGATCTACGGGCAGAATCCCGGTTACTTGTCTGAGCGCTTTCCGACCGAAGTGCGCGCGACCGCCGCCGGGTTCTGTTATCATCAGGGCGCAATATTCGGCGGAATGGTGGCCCCGGTCCTGAGCTATATTGCGACCTCTTACGGCATCGGCTTCGGTATCTCGATGCTGGTCGGCACGTCGGTGGGGCTGATCAGCTTCTGCCTCGCACTGCTCTTCGGGCCGGAGACGAAGGGTAAGGCGCTGGTTGCCGACCTGGCTGTCTCGTAGAGGGCATGGCTCGCCGCCGCAGTTTTCGGTAAACGCGGTTGACAGCCCCGGTGCAGCGGCATAGCGTCGCATAAACCAAACGAGCGTTTGGTCTAGGATCTCGCCACTGACCCCGAAAGGAGCTGGGTTATGGGTCGTTCTTACAACGTCATCGACGCCGACGGGCACATCCTCGAGCCGTTGGATCTGTGGGCCAAATACATCGATCCGAAATACCGCGACCGGGCGCCGAAGATCGTTAAGGGCGAGAACGGGAAAGAGCGGCTGGTTATTGAGGAGCACCAGGTCGGCGACGGCCGGCTCGGCATCGGGCGGATCGGCGCGGTCGGCGCCCGTCAGGGTGTCGTGGAAGCCGACGCGATGGCTTACAAGGACGGCAAGGCGGGCGGGTTCGACCCGCACAAGCGCATCCCCGACATGGATGCCGACGGCATCGACGCCGCGTTTCTCTATCCGAGCCTCGGCCTGTTCTCTGGCGCGATCCATGACCCGGCGCTCGCGGCGGCGGTTTGCCGCGCGTACAACCGCTGGCTTGCCGATTACTGCCAGCCCTATCCGGACCGCCTGTTCGGGGTAGCGATGCTGCCGATGCAATCGGTCGATCATGCGATTGCCGAAATGCGGTTCGCGCGCAAGGAACTGGGTTTCCGCGGGGGCTTTCTGCGGCCCAACCCATACAACGACAAGATGATCCACCATCCGGATTACGAGCCGTTCTGGGCGGCGGCGGAGGATCTGGATTTTTCGATTGGCTTTCACGAGGGGGCCTCGAGCGGCATGCCGACGGTGGGGGTCGACCGGTTCGAAGGTCGCGGCGCCCGCCACATCATCTCGCACACGATGGAGATGATGCTCGTGTGCATGAGCGTGATCTGGGGCGGGGTGTGCGAACGCCACCCGAAGATCCGCATCGCCTTTCTCGAATCGGGGGGCGGCTGGATCGCGCCGTGGCTCGACCGCATGGACCGTCATTTCGACGATCAGGGCTTCAACGATTCCGGGTTGCAAACCCGGCCGAGCGAACTGTTTCAGCGCAACTGCTGGATCTCGTTCGAGCCGGTCGAGGGCAGCATCAAGGTGCTGGCCGACTATGTCGGGCCGCATAAGATCCTGTGGGCGACCGACTACC
>JAFMSA010000924.1 GCA_017353855.1 Alphaproteobacteria bacterium | reverse complement strand
CGGCGAACAGGAAGGTCACCAGGATCGCGATCGCAAGCCCGGACGCGACCACCGCGAGTGTGACAATCAGCGCCGCCGGGATCCGCGTAACGAACAGCACCAGGCGCGAGCGACCGGTGACGACCAGGTCTCTGAAGGTGCCGTCTGCGGTCTCGCCGGCACCGGCCTCGACCCCGATCAAGATCGCGGCGATCGTGCCGAAGTCGAGCCCGAGCGTCGAGATCGCGTTACCGAAGTGCAGCAGGCCGCCGGCCGGGCCGTGGTGCCGCGGATCTGTTGCGTGCGCGATCACCAGGTAGGCGTAGAAGACAATCGAGATGCCGGCGGTCAGGACGAGCGCCCAGCCTGCGACCGATCGCTTCTTGCGCAGCTTCAGCAGATCCGCGGCGATCATCTCTCGAAGTCGTTGAATAGTCATGCTGCCATCTCCAGTCGTGAGGTCATTTGTAGGAAGCGCTCCTCGAGCGAGTGGTGGGCGGGCTCGAGACGCCACACCCGGATCCCCTCGCGGACGAGCAAGTCGTTGATCGCCGCCGGGTCGATTCGTCCGTTGGCGCTGACGCGCAGTCCGTCGGCGAGCAGCTCGACGCCGGCGACTCCAGGTCGGCCTTGAAGCAGCGCGAGCGCCGCCTGCGGATCGCTGGAGCCGATGAGGATCGTGTGCCCGTCGTCGGCGCTCAGTTCGGCGATCGTGCCGACGGCGATCACGCGCCCGCGGTCGACGATCGCCGCCGCGTCGCAGATTTTCTCGACCTCGTCCAGCAGGTGCGAGGAGAGGAACACGGTGCGGCCCTCGTCCTCTACCAGCTCCCGAACGAGCTTGCGAAACTCGAGAATCCCACCCGGGTCAAGCCCGTTGGTCGGCTCATCGAGGATCAGCAGCATCGGGTCGCACAGCAAGCACCGCGCGATCCCCAGCCGCTGCCGCATGCCCATCGAATAGGTCTTGACCGCGTCGTCTGCACGGGCGCTGAGGCCAACCCGCTCCAGCGCCGGCGGAATCCGCGAAGCCGAGTCGCCTCCACGGACTGCGGCCATCACCCGCAGGTTCTCGCGCCCTGTCAGATGGGGGTAGAACAGCGGCTCGTCGACGATCGCACCGACACGGGCGAGCGCGAGGCCGCGCTCGGCCGGCAGGCGGTGGCCCAGCATGTACATCTCGCCGCTGCTCGCTGCGGTAAGGCCGAGCAGGGTCCGGACCAGGGTTGTCTTGCCCGCCCCGTTGTGCCCTAGAAAGCCGAAGGCGGTGGCGGCGGGTACGGTCAAGTTGACCGCGTCGACCGCGAGCCGCTCGCCGAAGCGCTTGGTCAGGCCGATCGTCTCGATCGCTGGGGCGGAGGATGAAGCTGTCTTGTTCATGTGTTCGCTCGCTTGCCGTGAATTTGATTGCCAGGTCAAGGTAGGTGCGAGCCTCGGCGCCGTCATGGGCCGCAGGAGGTGACTTGACCACCTCTTCGGTGGTGAGCCGGCTACATCTCGAGAGGGATGACGGCGGCGCTTGGTTGGGTTGCGGGCTTCGATCATGGTGTGTCCTTTTGTCGGATGTGTTTGCGCCCAC
>JAFMSA010000376.1 GCA_017353855.1 Alphaproteobacteria bacterium | reverse complement strand
GGCTGCGGTACGCCGAACGCCGTGTGATGAAATGCAATGGGAGGCCCGTTCTCGGCGAAGACCCCGCCACTCTTGGTGTAAATGTGCACGTTGTCGTCCTGGCCGCCGGCGACATAAAAAGCGGTCCCGTCCGGGGCCCAGGCGATACCACTGAACGCATTCGGTACCGGGATCGCCTGCAGCTGGTTGGGCTTGCCGGTCGAAATATCGAAGACGAAGACGAACTCGGTCGAGCTCGCGGTGTCTACGGCAGTGCCGGCGGGGTTGGCATTGAGGTTGAAGCCGCTCGTCAGGATCAGCAGCGTCTTGCCGTCCGGACTGACCGCGGTGCTCTCCGCCTGGCCGACGGTATAATTCGGCTCGGCGGCGAGGCGAGGATTGAGGGGTTGGAACACCGAGCCCGGTGCCGCCGTCGGCGTGATCACTTGGCCGGTGGGCAGGGCGACCGGAGCGGAAGCAGCGCTTGCCGGCGTGACGAATAACGGCGTTGCCGCCAAAAGGGCGAGTTTGCTGACGCCCGTAAGCAAGGTCCTCATGCGCTCCTCCGAATCTGGGACAAAATTTGAGATAAACCCGGTACCAACGTAGTGGCCCGACATGACAGTCATTTCAAACAAATGTGACAGTGCTCAAAGCAAAGTGCAGAAGGCCAGAATTGCAGATGATGCAGGGCGCCCCCGAGAAGCTCACGGCAGCACGAGGCGCATTCGCGCAGTTCAAGGACGATTGGGAAGCGGGCGCATCGACGGCTGCGGTCCTTTCGAACGAGGTGCCGGCGACACGCCCTCGTTTTTTCCGTCCAGCCGAAAAAATGATGGCACATCGAGATTCTGATGTGCCCGCATATCAATTCTGCAGCTATGGTCGCGCCATTCCGTCAGCCGGCGCAGGGCCCTGTCAACCATGCTCAGAGGCAACAGAAATCAGCATCAACGCCGTCGCGCCCTCGCTGTACTTGATCGTACAGGTTGCTCATCGGCGGAAACCTCGTGGCTGATGATGGGAACGGTTCCGGTCGCTGCCTCGGGCAGGGCGCTGATAACAGGCGGCGAGGCCGGAACAGCCAGCGTAGGCGCGGCTTCATCAGCCCGGCGCAATTCAAGCGTCATGGCCTGTTCGCCGTTCTTCACCAGGGTCACTTCGCGCGCCTTGACCAGGCGCAGTACCCAGCCGCGATGATCCTCACCGACGCGCAGCCGGACGATGCTCTGCGTCCCGGTATCGAGGAACACGCCGATCTGATCGTCGGGGCCGATGATCGTGCCAACCAATGATGCCGTGAGGCGCTCCGGTTCTGGCGCCTTGATCGGCTGCCGGACCGCAACAGGCGTGATGGTTGTGGGCGCAGCCGGCGGCGGAGGGCGACGGGAGGGCGAAAACAAAGGCCGCTCCCGCGTGACCGACAATTGTTTGAGCGGCAGCGCCCACAACGGATTTCCTGTCCGCGCAGGAGACTCCGCATCGGGCTTGCTTGCGCCGGACTGCGCAGGAGGCACCTCTGCGTGCCCACGATCCTCCGACGTCCGCCGTGCAGCGGCCATACGCGCCGCCTGCTCTCGCGGGGTGCCTGTGGTCTCGTCTGTGACATCGCGATGGGCCGCGACGGTGCTCCGCAGCAAAGACCCCGTCGTCGCGACGGCGGCGTCGAGAAATGACGCTCGCGCATCCGGCGTCATCTCATTGAATCTTGCGACTGCACCGAGCAGCGCGACTCCGATCAGCAATGAAAGCGCGCGACCTGGTTTCATTTCGATGACTGCCGCGGTCCAGGGGCAAACTTGAGTGCCGCGAATCTTTCCTGGCGCATCGTCCCCATGGCGACGGGGCACGCCCCAGCGTTGATCGGTGAAGGCGAGCTGCGTGCCAGCTTCAAGCACGTACCCCGCAAATGCTGGCGCGTCGCCGCAGATGACAGCGACGCCGACGCATCATCCTGGCTTCAGGCTTCCTGCCGGCATGGGTTTATTGCCGTCGCAGGACGAAGCCGATTGGCCAAGATTTCAGCCGCGTCTAATGGTGGTGCTCTCCGTCGGCGGCATCGGCAGCATAGGCCAGGACGAGTGCCTTACCACGCTGCGGGATTCTGGCAACGAGGCTCACTTTGCCGTCTTTACCGAACGCCACGTGAATACGGAAGGGCCTGCCACCTCCATCTGCTCCCAGATACTCCCACACCTCGCCGTACTGGGTCGCGTCGCAATCGGCGTCGTTGTTGGCGCGCCACGGCTTGCCCAGCAGGCGTGTGACGTCCTCGTGTGTGGCAGTACCTACTTGGATCTTCAGTGCCTGGCTCGTTTGCGGGTCCTGTGCGACGACGGGGCTGCTGCATAGCCAGGTAACCAGGCTGGCGGTCTCGGTGTCCTGTGCCGCCGAGAACGCGGTCAGCCCCAACATGCCGATCATGATCAGCGGGATTCTCGTGTTCACCTGCGAAAACTCCTTGTCGTGGCTGTGGACGACGGTCGCCCCGCGTGACCTCTGCCGCTGTGCGGCAGAGGTCACTGGCTGGAGTGTTCCGACAGATCAGTTCCCGGCCCCGGCGGCTGCGGCTTCGCCTGTGAGCTTGATGACGTGCATGCCTGTTCCGGCGCGATCGGCAATGTAGATCAGGCCACGATCGTCGAGTTCGACGTTGTTGGTGTGGATTGCATTGACCGTGTGACCGTCGCGACCCGTGTTGCCGAAGGTGCAGCCAGGACCAGGCGAGGGCCCGCCTTGCTCCCCGCAACCCGTATCGTTGGGTGCAGGGATGAAATAGGCGATGGGCCTCGGATCGTCAGGATTGCGAATGTCAAACACTCGCAGGCCGCCGGTAAACCACGCCGTAATCGCCAGCCTTCCATAGTAGGGCGGATAGAACAGTTCCGTGGAGGAGTGGACGCCAAAACGCGCGCCTTGATTGCAGAAGCTGTTCGGATTAGACGGCGAATCCTGCGGCGTGATGCTTGCGCCGTAGACGCCCGCCTGGCTGCAGTTCGTGGTGCCGCAGTGGTTGTCCGCAACACCGTTCCCGGGGACGATCCCTAACCACGTGTAGTTGAATCCATTCGGTACGTCCATCATCGTGCGCGCAGGATCGTTTGGGTCTTCTGCAATCAGCTTCGGATGGGCTTCGTCAGTGATGTCATAGAGCCAGACCGCATGTGGGGCCGAGCCTTGCGAGCATTCGTTTGCGCCTTCTTCGGAAGTGACCAGAAGCAGGTTTCGGGTTTTGCCATCTTCCTGGCCGAAGATCGGGAACGAGGTATGTCCGCCGTTCAGGCTGGTGGTCGGCAACGTGAACCATCCGAGCTGCGGAGCCAGCATTTCATTCTGGGTGGGACTCTTGGCGCAGCTGGCGGACGCGCCCTTCGCGCTGCAGCCGTTGAGCACCTTGGCGCGATCGTATATCGCTATCGAGCCGTTGCCACCGACGCCGTAGGCGGCGTAAAGGCGGTCCCCAGCAGAAATAGGACCGTGAATTCCGGTCGGCGGAGAAACGAGACCTTCCACGGTCGTACCGCCCGGCTGTTGGCCGACAAAACCGAAGTCCCGGATGTACTCGGGATTCGCCGGATCGTGCAGATTGTAAATCTTCATGTGTTGATTCGAGCCGCTCTGCTGCCAGCCCTGGGCCGAGTCGGCGCGGTTGGCTGAAGCGAGGCCGTCATTAGCCACCAGGTAAGCGACGCCGCTGTAGCATTCCCACCAGTTCTTGTGGGTGTTCGTTTCACCCGGCGCGATCGTTGTCAGCAAGGTAGGATTGGTGGGATCAGTGACATCGAAAACCTGGTGCGATTCGGTTCCCGGCTGACCGGACGAATTGCCGTTGCTGCGCAGCATGTAGTAGTGGCCGTGTTTGCGGGCAGCTTCCTCTGGTGAGTTGGAGGGCAAAGTATCGCCGCTGCATACGTGGACCATCTGGTTGCCGGCAGCGTCGAGGTTGCCGCCGCAATCCGCGGGAAATCCGACGATGTGGTGGAGGTAGACGGGGTGCTGCGGATCGGTGACGTCGATGAGTGATGTCCCATTTACTTCGTTCTGGCCGTTCAGCCTGTTGATCGCGCAGCCCGCATGATGAGCCATGTAGGCAATATAGCGGTTGCCTTGGTGCACGACGAGCGGTTGGTAGGTCGAGCGTCCATCCAGACTGTCGTAGCCAAGCAGTTCGGTGTTCCATTCGGATTGCGCCGTTCTGACATCGTCGCAACTCGGGGACAGAACAGGACAGATAAGATTCGGCGGAGGTGGCGTCCGATGCGGTCGCTTACCGTGATCGAAATGCGCTATCGGAACATTGGGACCGTAGGGCGGATACTCTTGCGCAACAGCGTGCGCTCTGAACAAGAAGATCGCAGCAAAGACTGTGATCGCTGCAATTGCTCGGCGGATTGGCAAATGCCAAAAGGCCTGACATCCGCGGGACTCTGTTCCCATGGTTCGAACCTCCCTAACCTTTATCATTATGGAATGAACGCGTCTCAACGTGTTTGATCTTAGGCGCGTGACACCAACCGTCAAGCGGGATCATGTTTGCATCGCCGAAAGCCACGCATGTGGCTTTCTCGCATCATCACCGCGGACGATGGGTGACTTGTCCAGCATTTGTCTGATCAATTCGTGCAATGCGGCACCGCTGAGGCGCAGACACTTCTAAGATCGGCATGTGAAATGGACCTATCGGCGGGACCGGTCGCATGCCAGGAATGACGGCGGCGATTGGGTGGAATGATCGACGGTCGAGCTGTTGGTGCAGCCTCGTTGGCTGCCGCGGATCTCTTCTTTACCCGACTGCCTTGCGACCGGCACTCGCCTCCTCGTTATGTCCGGGGCGGATGGCGCGGCGCTGCCTGACGTTGTCATCGTATGGGGAAGGCAACAGGGTGGAAGAGGCGGCCGACGGCTTCTCGTCCGGTTCTGCAAGACGGGGCCTGCACGCCCATGTTCGGTCGGTTCGACATGGTCGTGGTCAGGAGCGCGCCTGGGTATTTTGCGCTATCATCACAGCGACGACCTGACGAAGCGGGCGGGTGTACGCGACGGC
>JAFMSA010000923.1 GCA_017353855.1 Alphaproteobacteria bacterium | reverse complement strand
CGGATGCATCCGCGCCGCCGGCCCGGCTCGCGCCGGTTGGCCCGGCTCGGGCGCTGATCGGCCAAAGCGTCCAAAGGATCTCGATCACGGCGACGGCGAAGCGAATGCCGTCGCCCGAGCCCTTCGCGCGGTTCGTATCCGGTCCGAGCCAGCTCGGGCTCAACGCCGATGCGCGCCGGCCCGCCGGCGAAGCCGTCCGTGCCGCGCAGCCCTGACGCCGGGCCGGCTGCCGCCGCTCAATATCTCGAAGCCTTTCTCGAGATGCTGGCGGCGGAGCGCGGCGCGGCGTCTTCGACGCTCGCCGCTTATCACGGTGATCTGTCCGGCCTCGCCCGCTTCCTGGGCGCTCGCGGGACTGCCCTCGAAACCGCCGACGCCCGGGCTCTGCATTCCTACCTCGCCAGTGCGCCGGCCGCCCGGCTGGCGCCGAGAAGCCTCGCGCGTCGCATTTCCGCGATGCGGCAGTTCTACAAGTTCCTGCTGATCGAAGCGGTCCGCCGGGACGACCCGACAGCGGAGCTCGACACGCCCCGTCTCGGTCGACCGCTGCCCAAAATATTATCCGAAACCGAGGTCGGGGCGCTGATCGACGCCGCCCGCTCCTGGCCGGGAGACGAAGGGGTGCGCCTGCGCTGCGTGCTCGAGCTGCTCTATGCGACCGGGCTGAGGATCTCTGAACTCGTCACACTGCCTCTGGCGGCGGCGCGCCGCGATCCACGTTTTCTGACGATTTCCGGGAAGGGCGGCAAGGAGCGCATCGTCCCGCTCGGTGAGGCGGCCCGAGCGGCCCTCGGCGCCTATCTCGGCTGTCGCGAATGTTTTGTGCCTGGCGGCCGCGAATCCCGCTGGTTATTCCCCTCGCGCGGGCGCGCCGGGCATCTGACGCGACAAAGGTGCGGCCAGCTGCTGAAGGAGCTCGCCGTCGCTGCCGGGCTCGACCCGGCCCGCCTGTCGCCGCACGTCCTGCGTCATGCTTTTGCCAGCCACCTGCTCGACCATGGCGCCGATCTGCGCAGCGTGCAGGCCATGCTCGGCCATGCCGATATCGCGACGACGCAGATCTACACCCATGTTCAGACGGACCGCCTGCGTAAGCTGGTCGAGAGCGCTCATCCGCTGGCGCATCGCAAGTAAGCAATCCCAAAGCCGGGGGCTTTCGTCCAAACGAAAGCCGCGCTTGACCCCCCTAACTCGAAGAGGAAACTTAGAGACTGCGTTGTCAGCAAGTTCAAGACCGACATCCGAATGCTTCCTCGGTTCGGATCTCTCCAACGTGCGGTTGCGGACAACCCTTGGAGTGGGGATCGGATCGTACCCGAACGCTGCTCGGCAACATTGGCGAGGGGAACGCAAGCCAAAAGCTTCCCCTTACGGGGCAAATGGAAGTGTGCCTGTCCTTGCGGCGGGAATCCTCCCCATGTCTAAACCCAGGGGTACCCGCCCCGGAAAGATTCGATGATCCGTCAATTTCTCGATTTTGAGCGGCCGATCGCCGAGCTCGAAGGCAAGATCGAAGAGTTGCGCCACCTCTCGACGAGCGGCGAACTCAATATTTCCGACG
>JAFMSA010000375.1 GCA_017353855.1 Alphaproteobacteria bacterium | reverse complement strand
TGCCGACGGTCAATCGCTCGCACCCTCGGGCACGAGCGCGGGCATTCCTCGGCTATAAACCGTTCGGTTTCAATCGCTATGTATAGTAAAGAAATACATGCAGGAGGCTGTGGTGCGAGCGGCGGTGCGCAAAATGGGGAATTGGTCGGGCATAAACATTCCGAAGTCGTTGCTTCGCGATCTGGGAATGACCAAGGGCGATCACGTCGAGATGACGCCGGAAGCGGGCGGATCGTCCTTGTCCCAATAAATCGTCCTTGTCCCAATCCAATAAATCGTCCTTGTCCCAATAAAGCGCCGCATCCGGGCGGGTTGGGCTGAAGCCTCGCAGAGCATCGCGGCAGCGCGCGAGGACGCGCTCGCCTGGCCGGAATTCAGTAACACCGAAGACGAAACCCTGACTTGGTGAGGCAGTCCGGGGCGCCTGGCAGCGGCACTGGGGCGCCACGCGCCGCCTCCATCCTCCGTGGCGAAATTTGGCCGGCAGCGCTGGATCCAATAATCGGCGCGAAAATACGGAAGACGCGACCTTGCCCCGTGGTCTTATCACCGGAGATGGTTAATTAACTGTCACAGTCGCGCCCTGGTTAGAGTCAGCCATCCGGCGCCCTATCGCAGACCGTTGCGGTTCCGTGGCAAGGAAGGGCTCACCTTGCTCGATCAGATGCGAACGCTCGATAAGGAATGGCTCGTGCGCCGGCTCGGGGTGGTATCTCTGCGCCTCACCCTCGCGGCTTTGCGCGGAATGTTCGGGGAATGGGCGCGCCCCGACCCCGGCGCTATCGCAAATGGGGAAATCGCGTCAAACAGCACTTGGCGGTCTTGACGCTGACGAGGCCCTTACACTTTTCCAGCTCCCTGCCACCTGGCGTGCATGTTATTCCCTATTCAAAAGATTTCGCGCTCCCGCGCGAAGCGGCCTTCGCCCCCGCTGGCGCTCGCGCACCCGGAATGGAGCTCCAGCCGCATAAATGGTAGACGCTCTGGCCAGAGCGGGGCTAGGAGAACCGATCTTCGAGCGGCTTGAGGGGGCGTCGATATGAAGATTACCGCCGCGGTAGTGCCGGTCCGGTCAGCTCCGTTCGAGATCGAGACGCTCGACCTCGCGACGCCGCTTGCCGATGAGGTGCTCGTGCGGGTCGTGGCCAGCGGTATGTGCCACACCGATCTGCATGCCCGCGATGGCTATTTTCCGAACCTGCCCTATCCGGTCGTTTGCGGCCATGAAGGCGCCGGTATTATCGAGCAGGTCGGAGCTGCCGTCGCCGATCTCGCGCCGGGCGACCCGGTCGTAATTTCATTTCCTTGGTGCGGCGACTGCGCGCCGTGTCGGGCCACGCGCATCTCCTATTGCGAGCGGGCGCGCCCGCTCAAATCGAGCGGCTGTCGCGCCGATGGCTCGACCCCGATGAGCCGCGACGGCGAACCCGTTTATTCCTGCTTCTTTCAGCAATCCTCGTTCGCGAATTTCGCCGTCGCCCCGGCCAAGAACGTCGTCAAGGTCCGCCGCGACGCGCCGGTAGAAATGCTGGGCCCCCTCGGCTGTGGCTTGCAGACTGGTGCCGGTGCTGTGCTGAATGTGATGCAGCCCGCCGCCGGACAATCAATCGCGGTGTACGGGGTCGGCGGGGTTGGCCTCGCCGGGTTAATGGCGGCGCGGATCGCGGGCTGCGATCCGATCATCGCCGTCGATCGGCTCCCTGGTCGGCTGGCACTCGCCCGCGAACTCGGTGCCACCCATACACTCGAAAGCCGCGGCGCCGAGACGCTCGGTGAAATGCGCAGGATCACCGGTGGCGGCACCGATTTCGCGCTAGAGACATCGGCGGTGCCGGCCGTGTTTCGGCTTGCCGTAGACGGGCTGCGCGGTCTCGGCACCTGCATCCTGGTTGGCAGCGCTCGCGCCGGCACGGAGGTCAGCTTCGAGATGCCCTGGCTGCAGGGTGGGCGGACTGTGCGCGGCGTGATTCAGGGCGACAGTCGTCCGCGGGACTTCATCCCTCGGCTTGTCGATCTTTTCATGGCGGGCAGGATGCCGCTCGACCGGCTGATCACGCGTTACGAGTTTGCCGAGGTCAACCGCGCTGCCGCCGACGCGACCTCGGGCGCTGCGATAAAGCCGGTACTGCTGATGCCGCAGTGAGAGCAGCGCCGGCGGTTCTCGAGGTTCTCTCAGAGCAAGGCGGCCGGATATCACGTCTCGGCAGCGTCCGGACGTATCTGACACAGATGGGAAGCTGGTGCCGACGTTGACCCGCAACCCACGCTGGGCCAGGTTGCGAACCGCAGGGCGCCTGCTGGTTGGGCCGGACCGAATGCACTGCGATGTGCACCACGACCTTTGGGCCGCATTATCCAGCCTAAGCGACATTGTAGAAATCAAATCCACGAGCGTGGATCAGCGGTGTGGTGCTTCTTCCCGATAATCCCTCCACGACGAACTTCACGTTCCGCGGCCCGGACAATCAGCTGATTTAGCTTTAGCTGGAGGGTGCGACTAGCGGGACGTTCCGGCGGTTAAAGGCCCCGTCCCCAGGCTTGATCGGCCCGGGCGGCACGCGGTTGCCGTCTCAGCCATAAGGCCCCGTCCAGAAAATCACGGCCTTCTCAGCTGAATCGGCTCGTGCCGCTCGTCGGCATCCGAGTATCGGACGTCGCCAGATCAAAGAGCCTTGGCCTTATCCAATCCTCGCCAATCAAATTCAACGCCGTGGCCCGGCCGTTCCGACGCCGTCGCGAATCCTTCCGTCAATTCCAGCGGATGCGCCAAGAAACGTTCCAGCCCGAAGCCGTGGACCTCGAGGTAAGAACGGTTCGGCAGCGCAGCCAGCAGCTGAACCGTGAGGTCGTGGGCACCGTGCGAAGTAATCGGCAGATTGAAGGCCTCGGCCATGTGAGCGATCTTGATAAAAGCAGTCACTCCACCGCAGTTTGTGACATCAGCCTCGGGAAAGGTGACCCCGCCCGAGGCAATCATCTGCTTGAACTCGTAGAGCGTGTGCAGATTTTCGCCGGTCGCGATCGGCAGTCCGCCGTCGCGCACAATTCGCCGGTGGCCTTCGACATCGTCGGGAATGGTCGGCTCTTCGAGCCAGTAAACGCCAAACGCTGAAAGCGCACGGGCGGCACGGACCGCCTCGTCGACGCTCCACCGCATATTGGCATCGACCATCAACGGAAAATCAGTGCCGAGATGTTCGCGCATAGCGCGAACCCGCTCAAGATCTTCCGAAAGGCGCGGCCGGCCGACCTTCATCTTGATCGCGCGAAATCCCTTCTTGAGATTGTCATCGGTCTGATGCAGCAGCCGATCCAGCGGAAACTCGAGATCGATACCGCCGGCGTAGGCGGGTACGCGGGGGTCGAGGCCGCCGAGTAACCGCCACCACGGGGTTCCCAACCGGCGCGCTTTCAAGTCCCAGAGCGCGATGTCGACCGCGGAGATCGCTAAACTCGCAAATCCGCCGCGGCCGCCATAGTGGACGGCCCACCACATGCGCTGCCACAAGGCCTCGATACGGTCCGCTTCGGCATCGACCAAAATGGGACAAAGGTCGTGCTTGATCAGTGCGGCGACTGCAGCGCCACCCCGGCCGACGGTGTAGGTATATCCTGAGCCTTCGACACCCGCGTCATCGCGTATCCGCACCGTGACGAGCTCGAATTCGGCGATATCGCCGTGGGTACTGTCTGACAGCACCACCGGCAACGGGATGCGATAGTGATCGACCCCAACGGACCTGATTGTAATCATAGGCCAGGATTATAATCGAAGGGGCCGACGCGTTTCACCGCTTTCCCGCTGTTGAGGTGTGATATCCGACGTGAGAGGTTGAAGCTGATTCCGGGTCAGAGGCGCGCGTGCTAGGCGTCCGGGGGCTCCGCGAGCACTCACCCGCGTTCCAGGCTTAGCAACAGATTGTGCATCCTCTCGCGGGAAATTCTCGAAGCGTCTGCAATTGTCGTTTTATGCGTGATATCAAAGGTAATAGAGTGGTAAGTGCGGCTGAGACAGGTCTACGTTCTCGGAACATCTCGCGAATTCTGCGCACGATTACCAGGAATTACACACGCCGCAGCACTCTATGTTCGTCTTAGGTTCTCGATTCGCTCCGTTGAGCGCGGCTGATCCGCCGTTTGGCGACGGGGACCTCGAGCAACTCGGCGCCGATTGCGTAGCCCAATTGTTGAGACCATCGAACACGACCTAACGCGCGACCCACCGCGATTCCCCGGTAAACAGGTAGTCGAGGACGTCGTCCAAGTGAGGATCCGCCAGCCTTCGGCCGAGTTCTCGACAACGCTCGGCGCCATGCTGCCCTACTGATCGCTGCGATTTTATTGGGTCGCGAGAAGGTCGCGGGACGAACCTATCGGGGGGACTAACCGTCCGAAACGGGAGGTTCGGCCGCTGGACCGCGAACAGGAATACCACCCCCTGCCGCCCCCGGGAAATATTGCGCCCTTGCATATATGCGGCTTAAGGACCCGGAGCGGGCGTGGCTGGAACCGCTGATTCCCGCGGCATCGCCCGGGCGACGACCGCACACGACCGAGCTGCACGATGGATGAAGGTGGGCAAATCGGATGGTTAAGCGACCTTCGCCGGGACGCGCGGCAACGACGGGATGCGCCGGTTCCAGCCATTCGCCGACGCAGGACCGCGCGCCTCCACGCACCCCAGGGAACCTTGTCTACCCCGACATTGTTTACCATACTTACCCTCGGGTCCCTTCTTTCTCAGCGCATTAGGAAGCCAGTTTCGAAGTAGCTACCGTTCTCCCATGTGCGCTCGGCTGGATCACCTTACCGTTCTCTCTGCGCGGCCTGGGGAAACTTGCCGACAGTTGGGAACAACGTCCGGTCATTACGAATGACGCACCGTACGCGAACGCCATTCGGCAATACCCGCGCAGGGAAGGGAGGAATGCGAGAAGATTGCAACCGACCAAATGCGGGATGCCGGTTTGGACGCTTGGTTCCGTAAATATCGATCCACGCTCGAGAACGAGGGAGGCATACTGCTCGACGCAGGCCGCTGTC